>NZ_BAEU01000119.1:0-7836 GCF_000246875.1 Halomonas sp. KM-1 | reverse complement strand
AGCCAACCATGACACTAGTCTTGCCCGTACCCGCACCGGCTAGCACAAGATTGTTATCCTCGTCCACCACACAGGCTTCCCGCTGGCGTTCAGTAAGTGGCTGGCTCTCCACCGTAGCAAAGAAATCTGAATAACGTTGCAGTTGGCGAGCCACATAGCTCTGCCGCAACTTCTCCAGATCATCATTTTGCCACCTGGCGACAGCCGCTACCCACTTGAACGGCACACCCTGCACATCCACGCACCACTCAGGCTCCGGCACACGCACAAAACGCGCCAAAGCCTGCTGCGCCATTGCCCTAGCCACTTCCAACCGCGACTGGCGGGGATAGCCTAGGGTAAGCAGTGTCCGGATATCTTCTGCGGTCTTCACAACCTCTGGTGCCAACTGCCTGAGCCAGTGCTCACGCAACCACCTGAACAGTGCCTGGGCATCTTTCTTCCGAAGGCCAGAAAAGGTTTTCGGCCCGGTATTGGTTTGCAGCACCAGCCTGGCGAAGAGTGCTCCCTCCTGAAAAGTAGCTTCATTGGCAAGAGACTCCGCCTGAATTAAAAATTTATAATTTCCTTTCGTCACCACCTGCAAGCCTTCACTGGTCAATAGGAAGGTCGCAGATTCTGCGCCAAAAAAACGCATCAGCCAATGAGGAGAGAGGTGTTTAGAAAAACAGTGCGAACTCATATTTTTAAAACATAGATAGTTTATATTTGGCGCCAGGCTTAATAATTAAACTGAATGCTAACGAACTGTTTAGTCAGCACGGTACGGACGCTATGCGGTCGGTTGAAGTTACTCGTTGTAGCAGCTAAATTTTACATTGTTGAAAGCACATTCTCGAATTTCCAATCAGCTATACCTTCGAGCCCTGAACACAGGTAATTCGCCGGTACCGGGACTGTCGGATCCATCATCAAAGCCACTCGCTCCGTTATGGAAACCCTATGCCTTTCCTTCAGCTTAGCCCACCATGAAGGCCGAATCGCGTGATTCTCGCAACATGAGAATGTCATCCGGAGCAATGCATCAGCCGGAGACCTACCATGATAACAATGTCCTGCTAGGGACGAGAGAAACTTCCTACATATACCTGAGCTGCTACGATGCCATGCGAAAACGTACGCCCAACCGCTCCCGACTGGCGCAGTGAAATATGTTATGAGCGCGGGAACAGTTGATGGGTCTGTAATATCTTGTAGGCACTTCCCATGAAAATCGAAATCAGGATACAGAAGACCACTTAGCTGAACACTCCACGGGTCGTCGGACAAAAAACAAACATACTGAATATCCGAGTAATCGGTTCTTGCCAAACTTTGGTCATACCATCGCTTGTGCTCCTTTAGATTCTCAAGCGCAATAGTGTGGCCGATTCCAGCAGCCATGAATAGCTCACCGACCCCGTCCGGAAGTTGCTTTGATTTTGTAAACCCCATCAGGTTGACGGCGTTTTCTTTTTCGAAATACTCTCGGCAAATACATCGATACGCATACAGAAAGACCTGCTGATCATTAGGGGCCAGCGTTTGGTTATCTATCGGCTCGAATAGTTCATTGTCATGTCTTCCACAAAACCCAAGGAAAGTGGATACTCTGTTCACTCCTACTCGCGCCCAGCCTGGATTACCATTGTTTTTTCGCATCAATGACAAGTCAGCAGATACTTGGACGACATGCCCATCCTCTTCAATCTGGCTCAATTGGCCACCGTTTTGTATTGAGTGCGCGTCGACAATCTTATCGCAGCGTGAACCGGCTGCAAAGTGAAGGCAGCGCCCCCTCCGAGAAAGGCGCTTAAATTCATTCAAATATTCTCCGATAAATCTCACGTCATCACCCCACAGTGATTAGAGTGCGCCAGAGTGCGTAACTCCTTGGACTGATTCGCGAATTTTAGAGACGCTACCGCCCTGCTGGCAGAATGGATGACGATTCCCATCATCCCTAATGCGGCATCCCTGAGTACATCTTGGTTACTTAGCCATCTTCCGTAGCTTTTACCCACCGTAACCAAGCGAAACGTTGACGGCAACGCCTACACGAGCCTTGTCCCTACCCTCTCCTTTCTCGCCCCCTCTCCAGCCCTCTCCCACCCAGCCCTACGACGTTAGTCGCAAGCCACCTGTCCAATCGGTCAAATATCTTCTAGGCTGTAGCCGAACAAGCCTGACCAAACGGTCAAGCTTGTCACTGCGGCACCCAACAACGCTGATTCGACAACGCCAATCCAACAACAACGGACACAGATATGGAACCGACCTCCTCCCTAGCCGACAAGGCAGATGGACGCCCCTCCGCGCGAGCCACGGGGCAAGGAAGCAGCTGGCTGGACAGCTATTTCGGCGCAAGCCGTCGTGGCTCCAGCGTGCGCACCGAGATTCTGGCGGGCATCGCCACCTTCCTGGCTTCGATGTACATCATCGTGGTCAACCCGGCGATTCTCTCCCATGCCGGCATCCCCTTCTCCGCCGCGCTCTCCGCCACCGTGCTGATCAGTTTCATGAGCAGCCTGGCCATGGGCCTGTATGCCCGCAACCCGATTCTGGTGGCGCCGGGCATGGGCATGAACGCGCTGTTCACCTATACCCTGGTGCAGGGCGCCGGGCTTTCCTGGGAGGTGGCGCTGGGCTGTGTGTTCTGGTCCGGCGTGCTGTTCGCCACCCTGGCGATGTTCAACGTGCGCGAGGCGATCATCAATGCGATTCCGCCTTCGCTGCGCTATGCCATCACCTGCGGCATCGGCTTGTTCATCACCTTCATCGGCTTCAAGAACGCCGGTTTCATCGTCGGCAGCGATGCGACCCTGGTCACCCTGGGCAGCATGGACGCCTCGCTGATCACCTTCTTCATCGGCATGATGGCCACCGCCATTCTGGTGATCATGCGCTACAACGGCGCGCTGATTCTGGGCATTGCGCTGACCACCCTGCTGGCCACGCCGATGGGCCGCCTATGGGGCGGCGACGTGGTGGTGGAGTGGAGTGGTATCGCCGCCTGGCCGGACTTCAGCGCGGTGATGCAGGTGGATATCTGGGGCGCGCTCAAGGTCGCCTACCTGCCGTTCATCTTCGTCATGCTGTTCACCAACTTCTTCGATGCGCTGTCGTGCTTCATGGCGCTTTCGGAATCCGCCGATCTCAAGGACAAGGACGGCAATCCGCGCAACCTCAAGCGCTCGATGACCGTGGATGCCTTCGCCTCAATGATCGCCGCACCGCTGGGCACCAGCGCGGCGCAGACCTTCATCGAGTCCGGTGCCGGCGTGGCTCAGGGCGGCCGTACCGGCCTGGTGGCGGTCACCATCGCCTTCATGTTCCTGCCCTTCCTGTTCCTCTCGCCGCTGCTGTCGCTGGTGCCCGGTATCGCCACGGCGCCGGCCCTGGTGCTGGTCGGGCTGTTCATGCTGGCGCCGGTGAGCAAGATCGATTGGACGCAGTTCGAGCAGGCCTTCCCGGCCTTTCTGGCGATCATCCTGATGCCGCTGACCTACTCGATCACTCTGGGCATCGCCTTCGGTTTCCTGAGCTTCGTGTTGATCAAGCTGGCCACCGGCAAGCTCTACGACATCAAGCCGGCGATGTGGGTTTCGGCAGCGCTGAGCGTAGTGATGCTGGTCACCACGCATTGACGAAACGGGGCCGGCACAAGCCGGCCCGCTTCATTGGCGATGGATGGCGGCGTCGATGAGCCGGAAGAGCGTCAGTGCTGCGAGAGTGGCGGCGAATAGGGTCGGCAGCAGGTAGTCGGCGCGGGTCAGGATCCACAGGTGCGTTACCCCCAGCGCCGCGGCCACGTAGATCAGGCGATGCAGCCAGTGCCAGGCCGTCCACCCCATGGCCTGCCGCACACGTGCGAAGGAAGTGACAGCCAGCGGTACCAGCAATAGCAGCGCGGCCACGCCGTAGCGAATGTAGGGCAGCTCGACCATCTCGCGGCGAATCCACGGCCAGTCCCAGTATTGATCCAGCCCCATCCAGGCCAACATGTGGGCCACCAGCCAGAAGAACGCCCAGAGGCCGATCTGACGCCGGGCCGCCATAAAGCCGACCCAGCCGGTGAAGCGAAACGCCGGGCTGAAGGCGATGGTCAGCAGCAGCAGAATCAGCCCCGTCTTGCCGGTGAAGTGCACCACGGCCTCGCCGGGCACGGCGCCCAGGTCGCCGTAGAACCACTGCCAGCCAAGCCACAAGGCCGGCGCGCTGCAGCCCAGCAGCACCAGCAGGCGAAACAGGTTGATAGCGATGCGTTGATCCACGCTGACATGACTCCCTGAGTGGCTGGAGCTTGCTCAATAGTGTCGCTGTAGGTCCATCCCGGCGTAGAGGTGCGCCACCTCGTCGGCATAGCCGTTGAACATCAGCGTCTCGCGGCGGCCGCTCTCGCCGATCCTGCGCTCCCGCGCCTGGGACCAGCGCGGGTGATCCACCGCGGGATTGACGTTTGCATAGAAGCCGTACTCCTCGGGGTTGCGCTCTTCCCAGGAACTCAGCGGGCGCTCCTCCACCAGCGAAATGCGCACGATCGACTTGATGCTCTTGAAGCCGTATTTCCACGGCACCACCAGGCGAATGGGCGCGCCGCTCTGGTTGGGCAGGATCTCGCCGTACAGCCCCACTGCCAGCAGGGTCAGCGGATGCATGGCCTCGTCGATGCGCAGCACTTCGCGGTAGGGCCAATCGAGCACGCTGCGGCGCTGGCCGCGCAGGTTGTCGGGGTCGTGAATCGATTCGAACACCACATAGCGGGCGCGCGACGTCGGCTCGTGGCGCTTGAGCAGGTTCGCCAGCGGAAAGCCGATCCAGGGCACCACCTTCGACCACGCCTCGACGCAGCGCAGGCGGTAGATGCGCTCCTCCAGCTCCTGATGCTTTAGCACGTCCTCGAGGGCGAAGGTGCCCGCCCTGTCCACTTCCCCATCGATGGTCAGCGACCAGGGATCGGTGACGAGCTGGTGGCCGTAGATCTCGGGGTCGCGCTTGCCGGTACCCAACTCGTAGAAGTTGTTGTAGGTGGTGATGTCCCGGAAGGAGGTCACGGCTTCTCCGCCCGCCAGATCGTGGCTGGGCAGCTGCGCGTCGATGCGAGCTTCGAGAGCGCCCTGCCAGGCGTGGGACGAGCGCGGCCATAGCAGGCCGGGGGCAACGGCAGCGGCGCCCAGGGCGAGGCCGGTGTTGAGAAAGCGGCGCCGCGACTCGAACAGTTCGCGGGGCGTGACTTGGGATTCCGGTATCGGCGGGTAGCGGTAACGGGTCATCTTGGATCCTCCCGAAGGCGACCGAAGAGACCACAGCTTCGCCTGTGAAACAAGCGTTTGTCACCTACCGGAACACGGGAATGAAGAAAACTTGACCCACCTCAATGAGGGGTCCATTCCGACCATTTTGCTTGGTTGATACCACTCAAGAGCCAACCGTAACCTGATGTTGCACTTCAGGCTACAACCGTCTCTAGCTTGCAACCAAGGGGATTCGCCATGATTCATAATGCTCTCGCCAGGCCGGCACTCATCGCCGCCGCAGTGTCGCTGAGCGCCGCGTTGGCGGCAACCGGCGTGGCCGCCGACGACGGCCTCGGCGACTACCGCGACCGCTTCGAACCGCTGCCTCACCTGCCGCCGATTCCGGCCCACAACTCTCTGACCGAAGAGAAGGTGGAACTGGGCAACATGCTGTTCTTCGAGCCGCGCATTTCGTCCAGCGGCGTGATCAGCTGCGCCACCTGCCACAACCCGGCTCTGGGCTGGGCAGACCGCATTCCGCGCGCCACCGGCCACGACGGCCAGATCGGCGACCGCAACACGCCCACGGTGCTCAACTCCGGCTTCCTCGGCGCCCAGTTCTGGGATGGCCGTGAGCCCGACCTGGAAGGCCAGGCGCTGGGTCCGATCCAGGCCGATATCGAAATGGCCATGGACCTCGACGCGGCCCTGGAGCGTCTGGAAGAGTTCGAGCTGTATCAGGAGAAGTTCGCCGAGGCCTTCCCCGGTGACGCCGCTCCGATCAACAAGGAAAACCTGGCCCAGGCACTGGCGAGCTTCCAGCGCACCCTGAACACGCCGAACTCGCCCTTCGATCGTTACCTGCGCGGCGACATGAACGCGATCGACGATCAGGAGAAGCGCGGCATGCAGGCCTTCGTCGATACCGGCTGTATCGCCTGTCACAGCGGCCCGGCACTGACCGACAGCAACTTCTGGGCGATTCAGGTGCCCGGCTCCACCGACGTGGGTCGTTTCGACGTGACCGGCGACGAAGCCGACATGTACAAGTTCCGCACCCCGACCCTGCGCAACGTGGGCGTGACCTACCCGTACATGAACAACGGTGCCACCGAAACCCTCGAGGAAGCCGTGGCCATCATGGGTCGCGAGATGCTGAACCGCGAGTTCGAGGACGAGATGATCGCAGACATCACCGCCTTCCTGCACACGCTGACCGGCAAGATGCCTGAGTTCGAGGTCCCGGCGCTGCCGTAAGCGGCCCAATCGCAGGGATTCGCAAGGGAACGACAATAACGTTATGCAGCCCCCGGCCCAGGCCGGGGGTTTTCGTTCGTCAGACGCTCTCGGCCAGCTGCCGATGCAGTTCCAGGCGACGCCTGTCGCTCATGAAGGCGGATTCGATGGCGGTGCCGGCCAGCTGCACGAAGGTCTCCTTCGACCAGCCGAACGCATCGTGACAGGCCATGAAGTTGTCCAGCATGCCGCCGCCGAAGTAGGCCGGGTCGTCCGAGTTCAGGGTGATGCGCAGGCCGGCTTCGAGCAGCTGGGGCAAGGGATGGTCCTCGATGCGCTCCACCACCTTGAGCCGCACGTTGGAGAGCGGGCACACGGTCAGCACCACCCCCTCGTCGCGCAGCCGGGTCACCAGCGCCGGATCCTCCAGGCAGCGCACCCCGTGATCGATGCGACACACGTCGAGCAGATCGAGGGCCTCGCGAATGTATTCCGGCGGCCCCTCCTCACCGGCGTGGGCGACACGCGGGATGCCGAGCATCTTGGCACGCTGGAACACCTCGACGAACTTGGAGGGCGGGTGGCCCCGCTCGGCGCTGTCGAGGCCCACCGCGTCGAGCATCTCCCAGTAAGGGGCGGCGCTCTCCAGCACCCGCATCGCCTCGTCGGCGGGCCGGTCACGCAGAAACGCCATGATCAGTGCGGTGGACATGCCGAGCTCGCGTTCTGCTTCACGCTGGGCGAGGCTCAAGCCCTCCATCACCACCTCGAGCTCGATGCCACGGGCCAGGTGGGCCTGAGGATCGAAGTGCATCTCCACGTGGACCACCCCTTCGGCATGGGCACGCCGAAAATAGTCCATGGCCAGGTCGTGGAAGTCATCGCTGCGCTTGAGCACGCTCATGCCCTGATAGTAGAGCTCGAGAAACGAGGAGAGATCCTGGAAGTCGTAGGCCGCGCGTACCGCTTCCACCGAGTCGTAGGGCAGCTCGACCCCGTTGCGCCGGGCCAGGGCGAACATCAGTTCGGGCTCCAGCGAGCCTTCGATATGCAGATGGAGCTCGGCCTTGGGCAGCCGCTTGAGGAAGTCGCGCATGATGCACCTCGTCGCCTTTATTTCATCATCCTGATGGATACACCTTCTTTGCGCAAACGGTCAATCAAGCTCTGTCCGAAAACTGGTTGCGCTCGGCCAGCCTGGCCTGAAGCCGCTGCTCACGAGTGATAGCAGGGGGATCGAAGGCGCCACCATCCAGTTGGTGCACCAGGTAGAGCACGCTGCGCCCGGCGAGCCACGCATCGAGTCGCGGCGAGAGTCGCGCGACGGTGGCGGCATCCAGGCCGGCGAAGGGTTCGTCGAGTATCACCAGGCCGGGGTCGCGCA
>NZ_BAEU01000120.1:0-16416 GCF_000246875.1 Halomonas sp. KM-1 | reverse complement strand
CCAACATCGCCTTCTGCCCAAGCTCCAACATGTTCCTCGGCAGCGGCCTGTTCGACCGCCTGGCGGCACGCGAGGTCGGCCTCAACATCACCTACGCCAGCGACATCGGCGGCGGCACCGATCTCTCCGGCCTCGCCACGCTCAAGGCCGGCTATCAGGTAGGCCAACTGCGCGGCCAGCCGCTCACCGCCTGGCAAGGCCTCTACGGTCTCACCCTGGGCAACGCCAAGGCGCTCTCGCTGGACGACAAGATCGGCCGCCTCGCCCCCGGCATGGAAGCCGATTTCGTGGTGATCGACCCCGACGGCTCACCGCTGCTTGGGCGACGTCACGCCCGCTGCAAGACCCTCGGCGAGCGACTGTTTGCCCTGATGATGCTGGGCGACGACCGCAGCATACTGGAAACCTGGGCCAGCGGACGCTGCCAGCACCAGCGCGACCAGGCCTAGGCCAAGCCTGAAACGAAAATGGCGAGTGGCCTTCAGAATTCATGAGGACCACTCGCCACGATTTGAAATTCAGTGTGAAACCCAGTTGTGAAACCTACTGCTTCGGGGGCTCACCCCTCCCGCCGTGCCTCCTCACTATCTGGATCGAAGATCCAACGCTCGCCGCCTACTCGGAAGAGCAGCTCTCCGTTACTCCACGCCAGCGCCTCGTAGATGCGCTCCTCGGGTGCTAGCTCGTCATGCTCGGGGCTGCGTACCGGCATGGCACTCTCCTCTACCATTTCACCCAGCCGCTCTGCATCGACCACCGTCAGCGTGCGACCGCCCGCAGGGCCTTCCTGCACGAAGACCAGCCGTCGCGCATCATCGCTCCACGGCCCGATGGTAATGTTGCCGCCATACTGGAACGCAGCCGGCCTTGGCTGCCGGGCTTCCATTCGGACAAGCCAGCCGGCGCTGTGTGCCGCACCCGAAGTGACCACGGCTAGCCAGGCACTATCCGGCGAAAGCGAGGCTTCCCGGAAGCGCTCCGCAGCGCCAAACTCAGCCTGTTGATCCACGCGAATGGTGCTCGGCACATCACCAATGCCGACCAACACGGACCCATCCGCCGCACGAATCTGCTCGTCGCCTACCTCAAGCGGCGCAAGAGCAGAATCGGGTTGAGAGGTTTCAGCGGTATCAGATGTTTCGGCCTCCGGTGGTGGCTCACCATTGCCCGGCGACGGACAGCCGCTGAGCACAAGGGCAGCGGTTGCGATTGTGAGAGCGAGCGGTAGCCTACCCGATGCCATGAAGCCTCCTGCTGCTGAATTGAATGCTTCATCTGCACGGCAGTGTAGGTGCCAGGAAACACCTGTAAACCTTTTGCTCCGACGCTCCGGTAAACCGCGACGCCTCTTTGCGGCAGTCCCGGCAGCTCGTTAAGCGCTTACCTCATCTATGGTCAGGGTCATGAACACACTGTTCGGATCATCCTGGTACTCGCCGAATGGCGCACATGGGGCAAAGCCAAATGAAGCGTATAGCGCCCTTGCAGGCTGGAAGTACTCCATCGATCCGGTTTCTAGACTAAGCCGGCTATAACCGCGTGATTTTGCCTCATGCATCATGTGCGAAAGAAGACGTGACGCAACACCCCGACGCAGGTAGGGCTTTGCGGTCTTCATGGACTTTATCTCGGCGTGAGTCTGTGAAAGGCGCTTGAGTGCCTCAATACCGGCGAGCTCCGCCCCATCCCACATCGCCCAAAGAGTAATGTCCGGGCCACGTAGCCCATCGAGATCGAGTGCGTGGCGGCTCTCCGGAGGAGCCGTCGGCACCATCGCCTCAAGGTGCTCCCGTATTAGCTCGATAACTTCTTGACTTCGCACGTCATCAACACGGATGTTCAAGGCTGATTCCTCGCTGGATTGCTGCATAACGCCCGAGTTCACCTGAGTTTGAGGCGATGCCTATTTTTTCGGAAGCAAAAATGGGCAGCGGGTCAAACATCAGGTGCAACGTTTCTTTAGCAATCAACACCCCAGGCCTCACCTTCACCCCTTCATCTCCGGCTTACCCATGCTTCGCAGTTTTTCGTTTAGTTGGGCGCGCCTTCTCTCAATTCTCTTCGGCTGAACAAACAGAAAATCAAACAAGCTCAACAGAACCTCCAGAATCCACTCCGCCTCGCCTGGCTCTACTGCAACGATATTGCCAGTATTTGTTTCCTTGTTTGGATGCGCGGCAAAATTTCCTACGTTTCTTATCGCATCGATTGACTTGGAAAGATGTGATGGAACGTGTTCCAAATCGAGGAAAGAGTCGATCTGTTTAGACAGATTGTTGTTTTTCAGACCAAGCTCACTTTCTAGAAGGCCCTGGAGCAATCGGCGGCCAATGGCTGCAGAAGATTTGGGGCTCACTTTCAGCACCTCTTTAGCTTCGAGATATTCCGCCCGGTGCTGCTCGGGAATTTCCGGCGGGAGATCAGAATCGCTTTTCCCCGGATAGATGACGTTATCAGAAGTTATTACATCTTTACCGTCATCTCCTATCTTGAATTCCTCCGAGCCTGGATCAATCAGTCCCTCAATCAATTTGACCACCAGCCTTCCGCATTCCGGACAGGGGCAATGTTTTAAAGCCTGTGCAACGTGTTCGTCGTTCCAAACGAGGGGGTCTGTTTGGGTCCACTCCTCAAAAAATGATGTATGGCAGTGTGGGCATATCACCACGACCTCCCTGGGTGCTAACGTTTATAGTAGGGGCATGACATCAGGAGCGTCCCTTGCCTACCCTGGTTAAATTCTTTCACTCCGCGCTCCGGCCTGATACAAATGATTCACGAAGAAAGCCGAGCCATTTACCTATTACTCTTCGCAGTTACTACACACGCACGAACCCTTCGAAACCCCACCGACTCCCTATCATTTCTTGCTTGATAAGCGGAGTAAAATCGAAAGCTTGCCAGTTCGTATACACTGCCGATTTAACCGCGAACCGAGGCTGATATCTCCCTCACTCATTTACACGCCACAACTGGCCAGAAACAGATTATTTAATCAACTGATCCCAATTTCCGACATCTAACTTGGAAAGCTCATAAACCAACTCCTGCCTTCCTCGCCGAGGTCAACAAGTGCTGGCAATTCTCTGCACTAGCATTGATCTTTCATAAGCACTTAACGCCTGGTTAAACTGAAAATTACGGTGGACGCAGCCGGAGTAATTTGTCGGAATTAGCCACTCGCTAGATAGCCTACCATGTCAAATAACATTATCCATTCAATGCGTTTACGCAGAAAAGTATCGAGAGCGGGAAAACATTCACCCTAGATCAGGAGCAACGCCGATAGGAGACTTAATAATGTCCTTTCCTCGAAAGCAATTGGCTGTTCTAACAAGACCGGAAGCCAGAGGATTGTCAGCATTATCATTGTGGACAGTGACACTCCCGTCAATCACACCACTATATATAGCTATATTTGCGACATACTCCTCACGAAGGTTCATTGACATAAATCCGGAAACCTCAGACCAATCAGTTCCTATAAAAGCACCTAGGGGAATTGGAGCAGGCTTGCGACTAAATGTAGACAGGTGATGCTTCCACTGCTCTGAAACAACAGACCCGGACTCACTTAGTCTCCAAAATCGAATGAAGCGTCCGTATGCTGCCTCAAGGACCAGCGGCTCGCCGCTTTGCCCTTTCAAGGGATCCCCGTGCCCGACCAAGCACAAGTCTTCAGGCCAAAGGTTGGCCTCATTAACAACGATCACTACGACGTCACCCGAAGCCAACACGCCTTTATTATTCCAGCGCTGGATTTGGCTTTTTTTCTCCCTTAATGAGCCGGTAACACGGAGCAGGCAGTCATTCATGTAAGCAAGCGCATCCTCTGGATCAGGGTACAGCCTAGATTGAATTTCCACGTTACTAGCAGCAACTTGAGATCCTGGCTCGGGGGTAGTCAGCTCTATGCATACAGTTTTCCCACCTTTCGACGCAATAAAATCAGGCCCTTCGTCCTTGCTTCGCAACTGAAACCCATCTCTAACGAGGCGATCATAGAGAAGCATTTCTGCCAGTCGCTGCCGGTATGTGTAGAGGTTGCCGCTAGCGAGACCTTTACTGAAGTTGGTGTCCGCAAGTCCACTTTTTAGATAGCGGTGCAGAATCTGCCCCAACATAGCCACAGACTTTTCAATTATATCCTCACCAAGATATGCGCAGCGCTCTTGGAAAAACTCCCTCCATTTTTTCTCTAGATCTTCATGCATTGATAGCCAAACCTCAAGATACACGTTTCTAACGCCCGGCACATCAGCAAGCGTAGCGAGTCCGGCGGCTGAAAGCCGTGGACCTCCCCCCAACAAAGTGGACACGCCACCACCAGCTCATCTCCTCGAATTCTCTCGAGTCCGGTAACCAAGGCCACTGTGCAGCCGATGGCTGTTATAGTAGCCCTCAATATAGCCCTTGATATGTTTTCGTAACTGACGCAACGTCATGAAGCTGGTGGCGTGCACCAATTCTCCCTTCAGCGTTTTGAAGAACGACTCCACTTCGGCATTGTCGGTGCATTGTCCCGGGCGGTTCATGCTGTGCCGTACCCGATGATGATTCAGCAGCGCCTGGGTCTTGTGAGCCCGGTATTCGATGCCGCGATCCGTATGGAACAGCAGATCAGGTGCAGGATCCCGACTTATGAAGGCCTCACGCAGGGTGGCTTGGGTAAAGTCTGCGCTCAGACTCTCGCCCAATCGCCAGCTGATGATTCGACGTGAGAACAGGTCCAGCACCACCGCCAGAAACACGTATTTTTTACCCAGCTTGATGTAGGTGACGTCGCTACTCCATTGCTGGTTTATCGCAACCGGCCTTTTGGCCTCTAGTCGGTAATTTGGCAGGGCTTTGAGGTCGTCCCGATACTTACTCAAGCGGCGATAGACTCGCGTGACACGGGCCTTCATACCCCATTCCCTCATCAGTCTGGCCACCCGGTTCTCACCCACCACAAGACCTTCTCGGCGCAGGGCCTTTAGACCTGGGGACTGCCATAACGGCCCTTGCTGGCGTTGTAGACGCTGCGGGCCTTCAACAGCAGGTCTGCATTTTCAGCGGCTCTCTGGCTGGGCTTCCGGTTTGCCCAGGCGTAGTAGCCAGACCGAGAGATGTTCAGGTGGCGACACAGCGCCTTTACCCTGTGCTGTTCTCGGTGCTTCCAGACGAACCGGAACGCTTCCGTCGTTCCTCTGCCTGAAAACGTTGAAACTTTTTTAGGATGTCATTCTCCTCTCCTCAAGCTCCGATACGCGGCGCTTCAGGCGAGCGACCTCATCCTGCTCCTGGATCTTCTGCTTAGCATCAGGCGGGGCTTTCTTGACCCGTTTCATGGCAAACTGTCCCTCTCGGTATTCCTTTCGCCAGCGTGACAGCATAAAGGGAGAATATCCAGTGCTTCGGCAACGCCTTTGACGCTCCGGTGGGCCTGGTGGCTCCACTCCACCGCTTTGACTTTGAACTCGGTGCTATAGCGTTGCGTTTTCTTCCCCGTGATCATCTCGGGCATCGGTTCTCTCCTGTTGGGGAGTTATCGATGCGTGTCCACTGGAGTGGGGGAACTCGACGGCGGAGTGCAACTTGTTGTTATGTGACGCCGGGATTGGACTTCCAAGACGCGACATTTCTCGGCCAAATCGTTGCCATGCTTGTTGAATTCTCTTTTTTAGCTGCTCATCGTTTGTTTTCGCCGTCATCGCTTCTACGATTTTTACTACATCCTTATCTTTCGTGAGGATGGTTCCTATAAGGTTCCTTGTCTTGGCGGATTTCGCGAGCTCAAGAAGAAGCACGAAACTGGCGGCATCACCGGCAATTGCTTGTATCTCTGGAATCATCACCCTTACTTGGCCAGGTAAGTCGGGAAATTGCTCCTCCAATGCCATTCCCTCTGGCGTTTTCCAGAACGCCCTACGATATTGTTTCTCGATTTTCTTTTGTGCTGACTTCCCCCCGATGGGCCGATTCTTGCTGCGCGAATGATCGTAGATTCTTTTGCGCAATATTCGAATTTCGATCGGCAGATCGGCGTTATCGATAACTGGGTCCCCATGTACAGGCAGCCTCTCCACTTCTATGCCAAGGGACCGCGCGAACTCAGCTAGAGGTTTATCAGCTTTTGACTGATTGCAGTCCAAGCAACACGTTACGTAATTCGTAATCTCGTCTAGGCCACCGGATGCCAATGGAACCAGATGATCAATAGTAAGTTGGGATCGGTCAAATGGCTTAAAGCAGTACTGACATCGGTTTCCGTCACGTTCGTAGACGGCCTCCTTTATCTCCTTGCGTATTCGGCCACGGCTCGTCTTGCTTTCGTGCGTGAAACGATTCTTCATGCTTGCAAAGTCACATAACGCTTTGCTCACCGGAAAATGACGAGCGCCAGCGAGTTATTTTTCCGGTGCAGTAATTTGTTAGCAGCAAACACCAAACTTTCGCGACTTTGCCGCCACGCGATGTTGACCGAAGCCACTGCACCCATAAATTAAAAACCTAACCAGCCAAGTGTGATACAACGACATAGCTGGAATCTTAAAACTTGCTGCAAGCTGAGCAAATGAACTAAAGGAACAACGCTACCGCCTTCGCCACCAACGACTAACCCACAAACTAGCGAACTTTGCGTTTTGGCTTTGCCACTTAGAAAACGAAACGTGAGCAATGCCGGAATAAAAACCTTAACAGCCCCAAACACTCCGAAAGCTGCTAACGCCGCCAACATGCGCGGCTTTGTAGTGAAGGCAAAGCCGCAACGGAGAAGCCGTCGCTGTGCCTGGTCTTGTTAAGTTTTCTTACTGAGCATATTTTCGAGTATTAAATCCTGCCTTTTCTTAATACGCTCATCGAGGTCCTTACTGTAATTAATGTAATACTCACTAGGTTGCTCAATTATGGGCTGTGGGATTTCCTCAAGTGTAGCTTTTAGCTGAGCAAATTTTCTAACCCTCTCTGCCCTAACTTGTCGAAAATACTTAATTCTTGAGGTTACTTCGATGTAGGTAGTAAAAACAGAAAAAGATAAAACTTGGATATCTTCATCATCATTTTTTATTGTTGAAACTGATGTTCTCTGCTCTTCAGGCATAGCTGAAACGAGCTCAGAGCTTTTAAATGGTTTTACTTTAAGATCGAATTCATGGGCATACGCATTTCTAATTTTTGATAGTTTAATCACAATCCCCTTGAAATCATGTGGAAAAACACCAAGCCCTATTGCCAAATCAACCTTAAAACTGGGAGACAATCTTTGCGTCTCTAATTTGTGTGGGCTAGGAAGTGCTTCTTGGATTAGCTGCTCAAGAGCTTCCTCTATCGCGGAAAAACCTAACACTGAGATCTTGAACGGATCCCTTGTTTGAATTATATGAGAAATATCTTCATTTGAAGACTTCATAGTTCCACCTTGGAAACTTAACGCCCGGCACATGCGCCGGTTTGGAGCCGCGAAGCGGCGAAAAAGCGGTCGCTGTGATGCCGTTTGTTAGCAACATGGGTCGAAAAGCTCAAAGACCCTACAGTCACTAGAAATGCAGGTTTCCAGTAGCTTTTTTGCGGATGACAATTTTTCCCTTGAGAAGCACGAAACACCGTTCCTGATAAGATCTTCTTTTGTCAGCATTGCTCGTTTCAGTGGCGCAGCAATACAAGCATGATCTGCGTCGAAGCAAAATATGGGAGTGTCATCATCGTAGTATCTGTCGAGTAATTTGGAGTATAGTGAACGCTCTATCGAGACTTTTGCATTCTGATATTCATCTATGAAGCCTGGCTCTAGAAAATCCCGTTGCCTATAGTGTATTTGATGTCTTAGCTCCATCAACCATACGTATACAGGTTTACCCTCTATGGTGTTTGTGGAAAGAAGGTCGTTCTCACCAACCAAATCGTCAAATATATTAATAACTCCAACATGATCGTTTCGATATCTACTATTGCTCCGCTTAAGTGGCGTTTCTCCAGCACGAATCTTCCATAAATACTGGGACTGATTCTTTATTAGAGCATACCCCTTCGCTGCCAAAGATGATCTCAGAAAATAAAACACTGAATAGTAAAATTTCACAACAGACCAAGAGTGTCTACCCATTGCGACACTAGTTATACCTTCGCTTAAACTAGAAACGCCTTTATAATATAAATCCTCGCCATCTTTTAACAATTGATTTTTAATGTAGTCTTCATCGCTATGGGAGACCTGATAGCTTTCCAGTTTTGGTCGATAACTATGCCAATTATCAAGATCACTACAACCAACTGCAGTCTCAATATATACCTGAACCCGAAATCGATTAAAATTCATATTCATCATGGCTTGGCAGCGAGTTAATTACACTAGAATCAAGATATTCTTTAACTTTCTTTCTGGCTGTTTTTCCGTCCAACCCCTTCATCTCATCCCAAGCCAGCAAATTGTCGTATGGGAGGTCAATAATTTTTTTCATGGTTTCAACTGTAAATGACTTTCTTTCCGCACATTTCAACATGAGGGTTCCGGTTAGATAATCTACCGCTCCATTGAAACCTGCTGCTTTTAAAAATGGATTCTTGGATTTAGATGTCCATATTTTTTCGTGCTGGTAAAAATCCTTCATCACAGAGAAGAAATTTTCAATGACTGTTTTCTGGTGTTTGAAGCTCGGCAAATTCACGGTATAAAAAACACCATCTCTACCCAAGTGTTGCTTAAAAGAAGAAACGAAAGTTGAAAGTTCTATGCTACCTGACCCTCTGGGAGCGCCCGGCAATTTTATGCTTTTATAAAGAGGTGATTCTGGGTCATCATTTAGCTCTTTTGCAATATCGGTAGCTCTTATGACAACGTGCTCTGCATCATCGATTGCTTCACCAAACAAATCGTAAATCAAGCTTTTTGGGACGGGCTTTTGCTCAGTGTTAATGTTTAGAAAGATCTTCGCAGCCTGAGGTGTTGTCAAATGCTCCGAGAGCGTGACGATTACCTCCTGATCGCCAATTTCATCTTCTTCCTTCATTGCTTCTTCTAGCCCAGCCAGCCTATGCTGCCCATCAATAACTTGAGCTCCTGCAGGAACAAGTGGGATTTCTATGTTCTGCTCCTGTCTGTTGGGCGAAAAATTGTCGTCTGTCCAGTTCAAAATAAATGAGTTAAAAAACATGTTTCCGTCGAGAACATAATTTTTTATGTCTTTTATTCGACGTTTATTTAGTATTCTCTGAACCGCACCTTCTTCATCATCTTTGCCTCTCACTGCAACATAATGTATGTGCAGAAGGTCACGAACCTTCATTGAGAACGTAAACGCAGGTATTTCCCCGAAAGAAGTCTCAAAATATTCTGTTTTATATGTGTCCTGCATACTTGCACCTTATTTCTTAAGTTTTGCTAACAGTGATTGGACTGCGCGTCCTGATATTGGATGAACACCCCTGCGCGTTCAACAATGTTATCTGACGCGCCATTTTTCTTCCAACTCGTTGATTTTTCTCGCACTTAACTATAGCTCGGCCACCTATGCAGGATTCGCGTGTGCGCTCGATTTTTCGGAACCAATATACTGTATGCAAATTTTCTTATCTAAATAAGTCAAGCATCGATCTCACACAGCTGCCTCCAGCCTCAGGGGGTAAGCACTTGGTATGAAGGGCTCCAGCAACCGAACCGAGAAGAGCCACGATGAAACACATGTGCTGAGGAGAGGCTTTGTCGGGGTACGTAGCCCGCTGTGCTGAGCCGTGAATTCCAGTCACGCTACCGCCCTGCTGGCAAAATGGATGACGATTCCCATCATCCCTAATGCGGCATCCCTGAGTACGTCTTGGTTACGTAAGCCATCTTCTGCAACTTTTTTCTCAACGTAACCGAGAGCAACGTTGAGGGCAATGCCGACGTATGCTCCACACCAAGGCAGTACCTTTGGCGCAATCGCGCATGCACATCACCTTGACCTAGATCAAAAATCTCGTTGCCTACGCCTGAGGTGGCTAGTGAGTACTAGATTTCTCATGGCATATTGCATCATTACAAACGATAAATAGGGTCGGCCGTGCCCCCTCTCACTCTGTTTCGACAGCCGTTGCCCTATTGCCGCCTCCCGTTGGCGTGCCTGCTGTGTCTCGCCAGCCTGTTCGTCTGGGCGGGAGATGATCACGTAGCGGTCGAGCCCAGCGCCGAGCTGTTGGCTTCCCTCCACCAGGGCGGCTACGTGTTCTACATGCGCCATGGGCCGACGGATACGAGCTTTCCTGACCGGGTACCGGTCGACTTCGACGACTGTGCTACTCAGCGGCCCCTGAGCGACGAGGGTCGTGAACTCATGGCCACTGTCGCCGAGCATATGGCGCGGTACGCCTGGCCCATCGAGGATCCCATTCTCGTCACGCCCTTCTGCCGAACGCAGGAGACCGCTCGGATCCTGTTCCCGAATAAGCCCCAGCAGATCGATGAGCTGCTGCGCTATACCGCTGCGATGACGGTCGACGAGAAGCGGCCAGTCATCGAGCATACCGGCAAGGCTCTCTCACTGCCGGTCGAGGGCAGCGCCAACCGCATGATCGTGGCCCACGGGCCCAGCCTGGCCGACCTGATGGATTACTTCCCAGCCGAAGGCACCCTGGTGATCTTCTCGCCGCTCGGTGAGGAGGGCTATCTCTACCGCGCCAGCATCCCGCCGGAACTGTGGCCTTCGCTGGCCTCCCAAGCACCGTAAGAATGCCCATGAAGTCGAACCGGCCGCTTATCTGGATCTTTCTCCTACCCACTCTGGTGGTGCTGATCCCTGCCCTGCTGTTCGGTCTTGCCGCGGTGCAGGTGCTCAAGGAAAGGATGACTCAGAACCACGCCACTCAGTCGGCGGACATGGTCGCCCTGCTGCAGGCCGCCAACTACGCCCAGAGCCTGGGCGTGCTACATCAGGGCGTAGTGGATATGCTGCAGCAGGCCGACCGGGGCGAGCTATCGGCGCTTGCCAGCTATCGGCTGCATTCGCGCTTCGTCAACGAGCTTGCCACCCTGGGCGGGCAGATACAGACGTTGACCGAAACGCCGCTGATGATCGATCTGAACCACGGCAGTGCCCAACACCTGCGGGAGGCCTTCGAGGGCTATCGGCGCTTCATCATCATGGCCGGCGACATCGCCACCGTGGATGCCACCCGGGCCAGACATTATCTGGACGAGGCACAGCATGAGTTCCTGCGCTTCTCCATGCTCACAGGGCACCTTTCGTCCAAGCTGGCGCAGCGCAGCGGCGAGCGCACCAGCGATGCCTATCAGGCCACGCGCACGCACTTCAACACTCTACTGCTGTTTGGCGCGGCGATACTGGCCCTGATGCTGGTCGCCGCCTTTTACTCCGCCCGGATCCTGAATCGTCACCTGTTGATCATCGCCGAAGGGCTGCTCGCGCTTTCCCATCCCCACCGGGAGGTTCCCGAGCTGCCGCGAGTCCAGCGCCTTGCCGAACTGGGGCGGGGCCAGTTGCAGCAGCTTGCCCTGGCGGTGCTGCGGCTGCGTGAAAGCGAGGCACGTCGACTGGTGGCCGAACGCAAGGCCCACCAGTTGGCCCACTTCGATGGCCTGACGGAACTGCCCAACTGGCGCATGATGAGCGAGCACCTGGCGCATTCATTGATGCTGTGTCAGCGCAACAACCAGCATGGGGCGCTGATCTACCTGGATCTCGATCTCTTCCAGCAGATCAACGACAGTTACGGCCATCGTACCGGCGACCGCTTGCTGCGCGAGGTTGCCCAGCGACTGCGCACCTTCCAGCAGGAGGGGTGTATGGTCGGGCGGCTGGGCGGCGATGAGTTTCTCCTCATCATCGACTCCCTGCCCAAGCAGCCGGACAAGGCGGCCAATCTGGCGGAAGAGCTGGCCGACCGAATCCGGATCGTCGTGGCCGAGCCCTACTCCATCGATGGGATTCAGCACTTCCTCTCGGCAAGCCAGGGCGTGGCGATGTTCGACGGCTCGAGCGACGCCGAAACCCTATTCAAGCTGGCAGATGCCGCTTGCCACCGTGCAAAGCTGGCCGGTCGCGACACCATTTGCTTCCATGACGATGCCACCCAGGCCGTCATGGATGCGCGTAACGAAACCAGGCGTGATCTGCGCGTAGCCCTGCAACATGGAGAGTTCCGCCTCGTCTATCAGCTTCAGTACGATGCCGACCATCGGCCACTGGGGGCCGAGGCACTGATCCGCTGGCAGCACCCGTCTCGCGGCATGGTGTCGCCGGCCGAGTTCATCCCTCTTGCCGAGGAGAGTGGATTGATCGTGCCCCTTGGCGATTGGGTTCTCGAACAGGCGTGCCGGCAGCTGGTGGCCTGGCAGCAGCAAGCGGCCACAGCGCATCTGACCCTGGCCGTGAACGTCAGCGCCCGACAGTTCAAGGAGCCGGATTTCGTCGAGCGTATTGAACGGGTACTCACCGCCACTGGAGCCGATCCCCACCGCTTGAAGCTGGAGCTGACGGAGAGCAGCTTGCTGGACGACGTCGAAGCCGGGATCGACAAGATGCGGCGCTTGAAGCGCCTCGGCATCCGGTTCGCCCTGGACGACTTCGGCACCGGTTACTCTTCGCTGCAGTACCTCAAACAGCTACCGCTGGATCAGATCAAGATCGACCAGAGCTTCGTCAACGATCTGCTGCTGAGCGGCGATGACATGGCCATCGTACGGACCATCATCGCCATGGGAGTATCCCTGCAGCTCGAGGTGGTGGCCGAAGGCGTGGAAACCGCCCACCAGCTCAACTGGCTCGTCGAGGCGGGCTGTCATGTGTTCCAGGGCTATTACTTCTGCAAGCCGCTTCCTATCGACCAAATCGAGTTGCTACTCACCCCAGCACCAGTGAGCTGAACCGGAGCCTGGCTTCGTGCCTGAGCTGTACCCTGCTCAACGCTCTCTTCAGGGTTGAGCGCGGCCTGTTACGCAGCCAGGAACAGCAGAACAAGACCCAGCGCGGCGGGAACGGCTTGAATGAGGAGAATCTTCTTGTTCGCCGTCAGCCCGCCGTAGACCCCAGCGACGAAGACGCAAAGCAGGAAGAAGACTTTGATGGAGAACCCTGCCTGACCAAGGGCAAGGCCCCAGAAGAGCCCCGCCGCCAGGAAACCGTTGTACAGGCCTTGGTTTGCCGCCAACGTCTTCGTCTGCGCTGCGAAATCGACGCTCAAACCAAAGGCCTTTTGACCCAGCGGCTTGTCCCAAAAGAACATCTCCAGGATGAGGATGTAGACGTGCAAGGCTGCGACAAGGAATACAACGATATTGGCGATGGTAAGCACTTGGTGCTGCTCCGATAGGGTGTGTTGAAGGAAGAACTACGCTGCTCGCTGTTAATGCAGCCTTGATGAGGCTTGACGCCGGACTTGAGCGGCGCCTGGCAGCAGGCTAGAGCCCGCTGAAAGGCGTCCGCTCGATAGGTTGGTTAGCCGCCTTCATGCAGGACGCTTTGCGAGGAGAGCCCACACACCAGCTGCTGACAGCAGCGAACCACCTGCCAGGTTGAAGCGCCGCTGCGCCCGTGGCGATGTCAGCAACTTTCGCGCAGAACCAGCAAATACCGCATACAGCGTTGCGTTGAGCGCGGCCATTGCGACGAACGTGACTGCAAGAACCCAAAGCTGTTGCGTAACGGCCAAGCTTGGATTGATGAACTGCGGCAGAAAGGCAACGAAGAATACGATGCCCTTCGGATTGAGCGCGGTGACTAGATAGGTGTTCGCAAACAGCCTCCAACGTGATCCTGGCGCGTCCGGCGCAGACAGCTCGGCGGCAGAAATGCCAGCGCGAAGGAGTTTGATGCCAAGGTAAAGCAAGTACAGTCCGCCAACCCATTTGACGACCGTAAACCAGAAAGCCGAGGTTGCCAGGAGTGCACCTAGGCCGAGAAGCGACACTATCAAGGCCGTTGAGTCGCCGAGAGCAACGGCAGCGACAAGCGGCACGTTCGCACGCCGGCCATGCGTCATGGAGTAGCTTATGACCGTAAGGATGGTCGGGCCAGGGATGATGAGAAGCACCGCAGATGCGGCAACGAAGGCAAGCCATAGCTCGACGGACATGGTACTCCTCCTTTAGCGGCTAACTCCTTGCTCAGTGGAAAATTAGGAGCGCAGTGAATAATTCACCCAAGCAAGGCAGCTTGTTTAATCACTTCTACAACAGCACATAAAAATATATTTATTTAACACTTTCAATATCCAGCAAACTCTGATCAAAAAGGATCTCGTTTTCCGTATTCCTACAACACTCCCCCTCATACCGATAGTTTTTGCAACCCCAGAATTCACCACGACGCCCTTTCCGCCGGACCATTTCAGCGCCACACTGAGGGCAGACAGGAACCCAGTTAAAGCAGTCAGGATTAATACAAATTTTGAATCTTCCGGCACGGCGCATCTGTGATTTACAACGCTCGCAACCTCGTTCCTTGTGATGGCAAAGTGGGAATTTATTACATCCAAAAAAACGTCCGAACTGGCTCTGCCTTGGGACCATCGTGCCGGTCTTGCACTTCATGCATTTGAGCGTGTGCAGTAATTGCTGGCTGAGAGAAGTCGAAAATTCGTTTAGATCGATCTCATATTCATCTTTCAGCAATTCCACAACAAAATCCGAAGCAATAGCCATATCAGCAATCAGATACACCCTACATCTGGCCCGCGTCAGAGCCACATACAGCAGACGTCTCTCTTCGGCATGCGGGTAGCCCTCCAGTGACGGGAGCAATGCTTCAAGAAGAGGATGCGTGATTTTTCCGGTGGGGAAACCGAATTTTCCAGTTTCCAGGCCAAGAACAATAACGTAATCTGCCTCCTTGCCCTTGGAAGCATGAACCGTATGACACTCCAGCGCTATCGACGGGTAGCGCGCCGAGAGCCACTGCAACTCTCTCCTCTCTGGAAGGTTAAATCCATAACGCCCCAGCAGATAGACGCTACTGTCTGGCTCAGCTATTTCAGCTATACGAGAGATCACCTTCTCCAGAGGACTGAGCTCATCAGAGTCTTGCCGGGGCCTGTTATCCTCTCGCAGAAGCGATACCGTAGGATGCCTCACTTGCTCCAAGGTTTTGAGCTGCTTCTTTACCTGTACCGGGTTTTGAAGCACAAAGCGTGTCGCCACATCGCTGATACCACTGTTGAAACGGAAAGTAAGGTCGAGGGCAGTTATTTTCGTGGCGCCGAACTTTTCCCGAAATGCTGTTGTGAAGCTCAGATCACTGCCGGTAAAACGATAGATAGCCTGCCAGTCGTCCCCGACACAGAACAGTGAACACTCCGGCACAGCATCTCGCAGGTATCGGACCAACCGCGCACGGGCTTCGGATATATCCTGAAACTCATCTACCAGTATATAGCGCCAGGGGCTGCGGAAACGTCCCTCCCGAACATACTGCAGGGCCTTGCCGATCATGTCATCGAAGTCGATCTTCCCTTCATGATCCAGTAATGCCTGATAGTCGCTCAGGATGGGTTGCAGAAGACTCAGCGCTGCATCAACCTGCTCGGGATTGCTGGCGTTGGCGATGGCAGTCTCTACCTGACCTTGCTCGTAACAATTGGCGCGATAGCGTTTCAGCAGATCTGCGAGCAGAGTGGCAAAAGCACTTATGGCGCCGAACTCACGCAAGGTAGCCAATACCGCTTCCGGCGAAAGTGGCCTATACTCCACATTCAACGTGGCCAGCTGCGCATCAATGGCGTCAAACAGTGAGCCTTCCTGCAATTCATAGTGATACAGCTCTATCAGGCGAGTATGTTTTTCGGCGTGGAGTTGGCGTTTCCAGTCCATACTCTGATGGTACTTTCCACGATCCACATAGGGCGCTGTATTACCTTCCCGGTCAACACCGTAATATTCGAGGTATATCCCATGCTTAGGCAGGTAAAAATCAGGCTGATATTGGCGATAAAGAGGGCTAGCCGTTCTGTGCTCGTAGGCAGGTTCGTACTGATATTCAATACCCTGCTTGAACAGGTAGTTGGCAATCAGGCACTCGCCCAGGCTTTTAACCGCCTCGCCTTTCAGTGTGCGAATATCATTAGCAAGGATATAGTCGAAATACTCTCCCTCAGACTCAAAATCAAAGGGGTTTGCCGCTGGGTAAAGATGATACTGAAAGTACTTAATTGCCTGCTGCTGATAAGCCGGCGTTTTCAGATGCTCCTCAAACCACTGGCTCACTTGTACGGCCAATGCTTTGTCATCTTCTGCCAGCGGCGTCAGGGACGGCTGCTGTCCCTCCACTCTGGCAATGATTTCTTTACCCAGTTTGTGAAAAGTACTGGCGGTAATTCCGCACTTCCCAAGCCGGATGTCGATACGCTCCTGCATCTCTGCCGCAGCCTTGTTGGCAAATGCCAGCATCAGAATTTCACTGGCACGGGCCTGGCCGCTCTTGATCAGATAACCAGCACGGCCAACCT
>NZ_BAEU01000121.1:0-10813 GCF_000246875.1 Halomonas sp. KM-1 | reverse complement strand
CTCGCCGATGAGGCGCCCTTGCTCCTCCGACCACTCCAGGCTCGCCCGCCACTCTCGCGTTTCGGGAAACAGCGCCTCGAGCCGCGCCCGCTCGATGGCCACGCCGCGGAAGATTCGCGCGCCGCTGGCCTGGCCGTCGAGATCGGCGGCCACCAGCAGCTCGGCATGGGCCAGCGGATGCCGCTCGGGCAAGGTCGCCAGCCCGCCGGATGCCAGGCGGAAGCGACCCGGCCCGGCGTCGTGCTGGATACGCTGCGCCACCCGGTCCGGATAGGCCAGCGCCAGCAGCTCCCCCAGCGGGGCCAAACTCGAGACCTCCAGGCCCACGCCGCCAATGCGGGCCAGGCGCTGAGCCTCGCGCTGCCATTGACGGTGAGCGGCGGGCTGCGCCAGACGGGCCTGAAGCGTGCGCTCCAGATCCTGTTCGCCGTCGAGATCGCGCCCCTCCAGCGCCGCCACCAGGGCACAGGCCAGCGGCACGGCATCGAGTTCGCCGGCACGCGCCAGCATTGCCGCCAGGCGCGGATGGGTGGGCCAACGCACGCAGGCACGGCCCAGCTCGGTGAGCAGGAAGCCTTCGTCCATCAGGCCAAGCCGCTGCAGGCAGGCGCCGCCCGCGGCCAGGTGGCCCCGGCGGGCGGCGGCGTGATCCAGGCCAGCCCGGCCGGGTCGACGATGCCCCAGCGGGCCAGCTCGAAGGCCAGCGGAGCGAGATCGGCCTGTAGCATCTCGGGCTCGCCGTGAGCCGGCAGCGGCTGCTCCTCGGCCCACAGTCGCAGGCAAAGCCCCGGCCCCTGACGCCCGGCCCGGCCGCGGCGCTGATCGGCGCTGGCGCGATTGACGCGGCGAGTCTCCAGCCGGCTGAGCCCGCTGCGCGGCAGGAACACCGGCACCCGCTCCTGGCCGGCATCGATGACGATGCGTACGCCATCGACGGTAACGCTGGATTCGGCGATGGCGGTGGAGAGCACCACGCGCCGCCGACCGTCGGACTCGGGTTTCAGGGCACGGCGCTGCTCTTCGAGAGGCAGCCGCCCGTGCAGTTCGCGCACCGCCAGTTCAGGCTGGCGGCTCGAAAGCTCACGTGCCAGGCGGCGGATCTCGGCCACGCCGGGCAGGAACACCAGGGCATCGCCCTCGCTCAGGGCCAGGGCTTCCCCTACCGCCTTGGCCTGCTGGCCTGCGGCGTCATCTCTTGAATTGATACGAGTGCTGTGTGGACGATAGCGGGTCTCCACCGGGAAGCTGCGCCCCTGGCTCTCGACCAGCGGTGTGGCTTCGCCGAGCACACCGAGCAGCGCCTCGACGTCGAGGGTGGCCGACATCACCAGCAGGCGCAGGTCGTCACGCACCGACTGGGCATCCAGCGCCAAGGCCAGCCCCAGGTCGGCCTCCAGGCTGCGCTCGTGGAACTCGTCGAAGACGATGCCCGTGACGCCTTCGAGCAGCGGGTCGTCCTGCAGCATGCGCGTCAGCACCCCCTGGGTGACCACCTCGAGCCGCGTATTGGGCCCCACCCGGCTCTCGCCACGCATGCGGTAGCCCACGGTCTGTCCCACCGGCTGGCCCAGGCTTTCCGCCATGAAGCCGGCAGCCAGGCGAGCGGCCACCCGTCGCGGCTCCAGCAGCAGCAGGCGGCCTTCGCCGCGCTCGCCCTGACACCAGGCCTCGTTCAGCAGCGCCAGCGGCACCCGGGTGGTCTTGCCCGCCCCGGGTTCGGCGACGAGCAGCACGCGGGAATGCGCGGCCAGCGCCTGGCGGATTGCCGGCAGTTGGGCATCGATGGGCAGTTCGCCGGCTGGCGTCATCGAATTGTCATCTCGCTTCATATACGATTTGCCATATATTTCTGCCAAGTCACAGGACACCTCATGACCCTACGCATCGGCATCAACGGCTTCGGCCGTATCGGCCGTCTGGCGCTGCGCGCCGGCTGGACCAATCCTGACCTCGAATTCGTGCGCATCAACGACCCGGGCGGCGATGCCGCCACCTTCGCCCACCTGCTGCAGTTCGACTCGGTGCACGGCCAGTGGAGCAGCGGCGGCGATGATATCACGTCGGCCGAGGGCGCCATCGAAGTGGCCGGCAAGCGTATCGCCTTCAGTACCAACCGCGAGATCGCCGATACCGACTGGTCCGACTGCGACGTGGTGATCGAGTGCTCGGGCAAGATCAAGACCAGCGCCAAGCTCCAGGGCTACCTGGACCAGGGCGTGAAGCGCGTGGTGGTCAGCGCGCCGGTGAAGGAAGAAGGCGTGCTCAACGTGGTGATGGGGGTCAACGACCACCTCTTCGATCCGGCCAGCCACCGTATCGTCACCGCGGCGAGCTGCACCACCAACTGCCTGGCGCCGGTAGTCAAGGTGATCCACGAGCGGCTCGGCATTCGCCACGGCTCGATGACTACCATTCACGACATCACCAATACCCAGGTGATCCTCGACTCGCCTCACAAGGACCTGCGCCGGGCCCGGGCCTGCGGTATGAGCCTGATCCCCACCACCACCGGCTCGGCCAAGGCGATCACCGCGATCTTCCCGGAGCTCACCGGCAAGCTCAACGGCCATGCCGTGCGCGTGCCGCTGGCCAACGCCTCGCTCACCGACATGGTCTTCGAGGTGCAGCGCGAGACCACGGTCGAGGAGGTCAACGCGCTGTTGAAGCAGGCCGCCGAGGGCGAACTGGCCGGCATTCTGGGCTATGAGGAGCGCCCGCTGGTCTCCATCGACTATCGCTCCGACCCGCGCAGCTCCATCGTCGATGCCCTCTCCACCATGGTGGTGGCCGGCACCCAGGTGAAGCTCTACGCCTGGTACGACAACGAGTACGGCTACGCCTGTCGCACCGCGGAGCTGGCCGCCAAGGTGGGCAAAGCCACCGGGGTGGAGAACGGCGAAAGATGATCGCCCGCGTTGCCGCCCTGCCCCGCGAGGTGCGCCAGTATCTGCTGGTAACCGGCAACTACTGGGGCTTCACGCTGACCGACGGCGCCCTGCGCATGCTGGTGGTGCTCTACTTCCACCAGCTCGGCTATTCGGCGCTGGAAGTGGCGCTGCTGTTCCTGTTCTACGAGTTCTTCGGTGTGGTGACCAATCTGGTGGGCGGCTGGCTGGGCGCGCGGCTGGGGCTCAATCGCACCATGAACCTGGGGCTGGGCTTGCAGATCGTCGCCCTGGCCATGCTACTGGTGCCCACGGCCTGGCTTGCGGTGCCCTGGGTGATGGCGGCCCAGGCGCTCTCGGGCATCGCCAAGGACCTCAACAAGATGAGCGCCAAGAGCGCGATCAAGGGCCTGGTACCGGCGGGCGACGAGGGACACACCTCGCTCTACCGCTGGGTGGCACTGCTCACCGGCTCGAAGAACGCGCTCAAGGGGGTGGGCTTCTTTCTCGGCGGGCTGCTGCTCACGCTGGTCGGCTTCCAGGGCGCGATACTGGCCATGGCGCTGATGCTCGTCGGCGTGCTCGGCCTCTCGCTCGCCCGCCTCGACGCCGACCTGGGCCGCGCCAAGGCCAAGCCCAAGTTCCGCGAGATTCTCTCCAAAAGCCGCGCGATCAACATTCTCTCGGCGGCGCGGATGTTCCTGTTCGGCGCCCGCGACGTGTGGTTCGTGGTGGCGCTTCCGGTGTTCCTCGCCACCCAGTTCGGCTGGGACCATTGGCGGGTGGGCGGCTTTCTGGCGCTGTGGGTGATCGGCTACGGGGCGGTGCAGGCGGTGGCTCCGCGCATCACCGGGCGCACGGCGGGACGCGGCGCCGTCATCGCCTGGGCCGCGGCGCTGGCGGCCCTACCGGCATTGATTGCGCTTGGCCTTCAAGTACAAGGTCTGGAATGGCTGCCGCACGTGGTACTGCTGGGCGGGCTGTTGCTGTTCGGCGCGGTGTTCGCGGTGAACTCCAGCCTGCACAGCTTTCTGATCGTGCGCATGGCGCGCTCGGACGGGGTCTCGCTGGACGTGGGCTTTTACTACATGGCCAACGCCATGGGCCGGCTGATCGGCACCCTGCTCTCCGGCTGGCTCTACATGACCGGCGGCCTCAGCGCCACGCTGTGGGTCTCGAGCGCCATGCTCATGGCCACGGTGGCAATCAGCCTGGCGTTGCCGAGGAAGGCTTGACCCCACACCCCTTGAGGATCACCTGGGTCAGGAAGCGGGTGATCCGCTCCACGTCGGCATCCGAGATCTCGTCCTGGCCCATGATGCCCAGCACCTGGGCCTCGAAGTCGGCGTAGTGCTGGGTGGCCGACCAGATCAGGAAGATCAGCCATACCGGATCGACCGGATCCATCAGGCCGCGCTCGGCCCACTGTTCGAAGATTCTCGCCCGGGTACGCACCCACTCGCGCAGCTCGCCGCGCAGATAGCCCTGCAGGAAAGGCGCACCGCCGAGTATCTCCGCGGCGAACAGCCGCGATCCCTCCGGGTGCTGGCGGGAGAGCTGCATCTTGCTGCGGATGAAGGCCTCCAGCACTTCGGCCGGATCGTCCTCCACGCTGATGTCGTCGAGCAAGGCGTTCCAGCGCGCCATCATGCGCTCCAGCAGCCGCACGTAAAGCCCACGCTTGTTGCCCATGTAATAGAGCACGTTGGACTTGGGCAACCCCGCCTCCTCGGCGATGGCCTGAACGCTGGCTCCGCGATAGCCAAAGCGGGCAAACACCCGCTCGGCGGCTTCGAGTATCTCGCGCTCGTTGCGCTCGCGTGTGGCGCCATTGCTTTCGCCACCCTGCCGTACAGGCTGCAAGGTCTCGGTTTCGGTCACGTCGGTCATCGACAGGCCCCTGCCCTGTGAATGATGGTGGGATGCCAAGAGAGTGCCCCACCACGGCAGTTCCTGCAAATGAGACCATCGGCGCCACTGGCTCTTGCAAAGTGCGACATTCTGGCCCATGCTGGGTACATCCTGACCATTTGGTCAACTATCACCTGATCAACAACCATGTGATTGGAAGCAGACGAACCACTACTGGCACCGTGCTCCAAGCCACAACGACCGTGTCACAGCTTTTACCAACAACCACAATGTCAACGAGACATAGCCAACAAGAGACAAGGCGATGATCGACTTCATGCTCAACGGGAGGCCGTGCAGAAGCGAAGCCACCCCGGAAACCAGCGTACTGGAGCTGCTGCGCGATACGCTCGGCGCTACCGGCACCAAAGAGGGCTGCGCCTCGGGCGACTGCGGCGCCTGCACGGTGGCCATCGGCGAACCCGGCCCCAATGGCGAGCTGCGCTATCACAGCGCCAACGCCTGCATCACGCCCGCGCATCAGCTCAACGGCCGTCATCTGGTCACCGTCGAGGGCCTCGCCCAGGGCGAAAAGCTGCATCCCGCCCAGGCCGCCATGGTCGCGTGCCACGGCAGCCAGTGCGGCTTCTGCACGCCGGGTATCGTGATGTCGCTGTTCACCCTGCACGAGCAGCAGCGCCATACCCCCGCTCCCCTCACGCCGCAGCGCCTGGAAGCCGCGCTGGGTGGCAACCTGTGCCGCTGCACCGGTTATCGCCCGATCCGCGATGCCGCTCTGAGCATGAACCAGCATCCCGAGAATCGCCCGCTGTGGCTCGACGCCGCCGCGGAAACCAAGACAGCAGAGTCCAAGAGTGAGGCGAACGCGGCCGACAACGACGCCGCCTTCCTGCAGCCCACCACGCTTGCGGCACTCACCGAGTGCCTGAAGCGGCACCCCAAGGCGCGGCTGGTTGCCGGCGCCACCGACCTGTGGCTCGAAGCGACCCAGCGCCTGGCGCGCTTCGAGCACGTCATCGACGTGACCCGAGTCGCCGAGCTCAACGACATCAACGAAGCCGCGCTGGAAGATGGCCGCAGCGGCTGGTGGATCGGCGCCGCCGTCACCTACTCACGCCTCGAGCCGCTGCTGGAGGAGCACTACGACGCCTTCGCGCACCTGCTGCACCGCCTCGGCTCCCAGCAGGTGCGCAACCGCGGCACCCTGGGCGGCAACGTCGCCAACGCCTCGCCCATCGGCGACACCCCACCGGTACTGCTGGCGCTGGGCTCGCGTCTGCGGCTGGTCGGCCCCGAGGGTGAACGTGAGCTACCGTTGGACGACTTCTTCCTCGACTACAAGCGCACCGCGCTGCGCGAGGGCGAGGCCATTCGCGCGATCTTCCTGCCGCGCCCCGAGGCGGGCCAAACTCTCAAGGTGTGGAAACTGTCCAAACGTCGTGAGGACGACATCTCGGCGGTGCTGGGCGCCTTCGCCTACCGCCTGGAGAACGGCGTGATGTGCGACGTGAGACTGGCCTTCGGCGGCATGGCGGCCATCCCCAAGCGGGCCGCCAATGCGGAAGCGGCCCTGGAAGGCAAGGCGCCGGACCTGGCGGCCTTCCAGGCAGCCCGCGAGGCCCTGTCGAAGGATTTCCAGCCCATGAGCGACGTGCGTGGCAGCGCTCACTACCGCCGGCTCTCCGCCGCCAACCTGCTCGAGCGCCTGCGCCTTTCGATCGCCCAGGCCGACACCGACAGCCCCCGGGAGGTGATGCTCCATGCGTACGCTCACTAAGCTGAATAAGCCAACAGAGATAGCCGACGACATGAGCGCGGACTCCGCTGTGGCGCGCGAGGAGCTCAAGGGCGAGATCAAGGGCTCCAGCCCGCTGGCGCGGGATACCGTCACGCCGGGCACACACCCCAACTCGCGCTTCCATGAGAGCGCGATCAAGCACGTCACCGGCCGCGCCTCCTACATCGACGATCTCAAGGCCCCCGCCGATGCGCTGCACGTGGCGCTGGCGCTTTCGCCCGTCGCTCATGGCCGCCTGACCCGACTCGATCTGGACAAGGTACGCAGCATGCCCGGCGTGGTCGACGTGGTCGGCTTTGACGACGTGCCGGGACACACCGATATCGGCCCCGTATTTCCGGGCGATCCCATCTTCGTCGAGGATGAGATCAGCTACGTCGGCCAGGTGCTGTTCGCCGTGGCCGCCGAAAGTCATCGCGCCGCCCGCGAGGCGGTGAACACCGCTCTGGCCCAGGGCATCGCCGAGATCGACGAGCAGCCGGCCTGCCTCGATCCGGTGGCCGCCGCCGAGCGCGGCGAGTTCGTGCGCCCCACCCACGTGCAGCAAAGCGGCGATTGGGAACAGGCTCTGGCCAGCGCTGCCCACGTGGTCGAGGCCGAGCAGTTCGTCGGCGGTCAGGAGCACTTCTATCTGGAAGGTCAGGCTTGCCTGGTGCAGCCCACCGAAGACGAAGGCGTGATCGTTCACACCTCCAACCAGCACCCCAGCGAGACCCAGAAGCTGGTGGCCGAGGTACTCGGCATTCCGTTCCACGCCGTGACCGTGGAAGTGCGCCGCATGGGCGGCGGCTTCGGCGGCAAGGAGACCCAGGCCTCGCCTTGGGCCTGCATCGCTGCGCTGGTCGCCCGGCGCACCGGCCGCACCACCCGCGTGCGCCTGCCCCGTGCCGACGACATGCGCGTCACCGGCAAGCGCCACCCCTTCCACAACCGCTACCGCCTCGGCGTGGATGAGCAGGGAGTGATTCAGGGCGGCGAGATCACCGTGATCGGCGACTGCGGTTACTCCCCCGATCTCTCGGACGCCATCGTCGACCGCGCCATGTTCCACAGCGACAACGCCTACTCGCTGGGCGAAGCTCGCGTGACCGGCCACCGCGCCCGCACCCACACCGCCTCCAACACCGCTTTCCGCGGCTTTGGCGGCCCTCAGGGTATGATGGTGATCGAGGCGGCGATGGACGACATCGCCCGGCGCATCGGCGAAGACCCGCTGACGGTGCGCAAGCGCAACTTCTACCGCCCCGGCCGGCAGACCACCCACTACGGTCAGCAGGTGGATCAGATCAAGCTGCTGCGCGAACTGGTCGAGCAGTTGGAAACCAGCAGCGAGTACTGGGCGCGGCGGCGTGCCATCACCGAGTTCAACGCCGAGAGTCCGATCATCAAGCGCGGCCTGGCGCTCACGCCGGTGAAGTTCGGCATCTCCTTCACCGCCAAGCACCTCAACCAGGCCGGCGCCCTGCTGCACGTCTATACCGACGGCAGCGTGATGATCAATCACGGCGGCACCGAGATGGGCCAGGGCCTGCACACCAAGATCTGCCAGGTGGTGGCCCGCGAGCTGGGGCTCGACGTCGACGAGGTGCGCATCACCGCCACCCGTACCGACAAGGTGCCCAACACCTCGCCCACCGCGGCCTCCAGCGGCGCCGACCTCAACGGCCAGGCCGCCCGCGACGCCTGCGTGAAGCTCAAGCAGCGCCTGTTCGACTTCGCCCACGAGCACCTCTACAAGGATCAGGGCCTCGACCGCGAAGAGATGCGCATGGAAGCCGGCCACCTGGTGGCGGGCCACGGCGAGAGCGAGCGGCGCATTCCCTGGGGCGAGCTGGTCCAGACCGCTTACCTCAACCGCATCTCGCTCTCCGAGAAGGGCTTCTACGCCACGCCGCTGATCCACTATGACCGCAACGTCGGCCAGGGCCGCCCCTTCTACTACTACGCCTTCGGCGCCGCCGTGGCCGAGGTCAGCGTCGACACCCTGAGCGGCGAGTATCAGGTCGAGCGAGTCGACATCCTGCACGACGTGGGCGACTCGCTGAACCCGGCCATCGACATCGGCCAGGTGGAGGGCGGCTTCATTCAGGGCATGGGCTGGATGACCAGCGAGGAGCTGAAGTGGAACGAGGCCGGCCGGCTGATCTCCGATGGCCCCGCCACCTACAAGATCCCGACCTATGGCGATCTACCGCCGGTGTTCAACGTCAAGCTGATGGAGGGCCACCCCAACTCCATGGCCAGCATCTACCGCTCCAAGGCAGTGGGCGAGCCGCCCTTCATGCTCGGCATGGCCGTGTGGTCGGCGCTGCGCGACGCCCTGGCCAGCCTGACCGACTACGCCGAAGCGCCGCGGCTCGACACCCCGGCCACGCCGGAGCGGGTGCTGCTGGCGGCCGAGGAGCTGCGTAGCCGTTACGACAGCGCGCAGCTGGAACGAGGCGCGCCGTAATGAACGCGCCACGGCCCACTCCCTGGCACGAAGCGCTGCATCGGCTGCAGCGCGAGGGGCTGCCCCACGCGCTGGCCACGGTGGTGACCAGCGCCGGCTCCACGCCCCGCGAGCCCGGCGCGCGCATGGTGATCAGCGAGAGCGAGGTGTTCGACACCCTGGGTGGCGGCGCCTTCGAGTTCCAGGTGATCGACGCCGCCCGCGAGAAGCTGGCACAGGGCGACGCCGGCATGAGCCTCGAGGCCTTCGCCCTGGGCGGGCGCAGCGGCCAGTGCTGCGGCGGCTTCGTCAACGTGCTGCTGGAGGTGTTCCCCGGCAGTGCGGCTACGCTGGCCATCTTCGGTGCCGGCCACGTCGGCAACGAGCTGGTGCGCCTGGCCGCCCCGCTGCCCTGGCGTGTGCTGTGGCACGACAGCCGCGAAGGCGTCTTCCCCGCCTGGGCTGAGGAGCAACCGCGCCTGGCCTGCCGTCACGCGCCGGACCCGCAGGCCGCCGTGGCGGCACTGCCGGCGGGTAGCCACGCGCTGGTGCTGACTCACGATCACGCCGAGGATCGCGCCCTGGTCGACGCCCTGCTCCAGCGGGACGGCATCGCCTCCATCGGCCTGATCGGCTCCAAGAGCAAGTGGGCCAGCTTCCGTTCGCGGCTCACCGATGCCGGCCATGACGACGCGGCCCTGGCCCGGGTGCGCTGCCCCATCGGCATGACCAGGGACGCGAATGGCGAACCGGCCCGAGGCGGCGACAAGACGCCCTACGCCATCGCCATCGCCGCCCTGGCCGAGCTGCTGCCGATGGTGGGCAACGCCGAACGCGCCGATCAGCGCGGCCTGGCGCCGGCCGAACTACGCGCTCTGTTCTAACCCTACGAACCGGACGAATCACTGACCTCGGCATCGGACGCCGGGGGCAGCAATCAAAGAGCCCCAAATATGATGAGCAACGAATCCCGTGTGATACGCGCCGAACTGCTGAGCTTCGATGCCGATCCCGGCGAAGGCGACAGCCCCGCCGAAGGCAGCGTGCGTCACTACGCCGACGGCGCGCTGTGGCTGGAGAACGGCCGCATCAAGGCCATCGACGACTACTCAGCGCTGGCGCCACGCCTGCCCGAAGGCATCGAGACGGTGGATCATCGCGACAAGCTGGTGATGCCCGGCTTCATCGACAGCCACGTGCACTACGTGCAGCTGGAGATCATGGCCTCCTATGGGCGTCAGCTGCTGGACTGGCTGAACGAGTACACCTTCCCCGAAGAGTGCGGCTTCGCCCAGCGCGAGCGGGCCGAAGTGATCTCCAATGCCTTCCTCGACGAGATGCTGCGGGTCGGCACCACCACCGCCCAGGTGTTCTGCTCCAGCCACCCCACCTCGGTGGAAGCCTTCTTCTCGGCCTGCCGCGAGCGCGACCTGCGCATGCTGGCCGGCAAGGTGCTGATGGATCGCAACGCCCCCGAAGCGCTGTGCGACGACACCTACGGCGGCATCCGCGACACCGAACTGCTGATCGGAGAGTGGCACGGCAGAGGGCGCCTGGGCTACAGCCTGACCCCGCGCTTCGCGCCGACCTCTACCCGCCAACAGCTCGACGCCACCGGCGGCCTGCTGCGCAACGACCCGAGCCTGTGGCTGCAGACCCACCTCTCCGAGAATCCCGGCGAACTCGATTGGGTGGCCGAGCTGTTCCCCGAGAGCCGCGACTATCTCGAAGTCTATGAGCAGTCCGGGTTGGTCGGCCCGCGCAGCACCTTCGCCCACGGTATTCACCTCGACCAGGAGATGCGCTGCAGGCTGGCCGAGCGCGGCG
>NZ_BAEU01000122.1:0-4461 GCF_000246875.1 Halomonas sp. KM-1 | reverse complement strand
GCCGTCTTCGCCGCGTGCATCGGCGCGGGCTGGCTGGCCTGGGGCGTTCAACGCCTGCCGCGCCCCGGGCTGGCCGCCGAGGTGACGGCCGAGCTGGACGCCACCGGCGTCAGCCATGCCGTGACCGCCGTACTGCTCAACATCCGCGCGCTGGATACGCTGCTCGAAGTGGCGGTGATGCTGGGTGCCGTGATGCTGGTCTGGTCACTGGGTCCGGCGCTGCGCCCCTTCGCCCCGGCGACCGCCCTGCCCGGTCTGCCCGCCCTGTCGCGCCTGCTGCATCCGCTGTTCCTGCTCGTTCCCACCTATCTGCTGTGGCGCGGTGCCCATGCCCCGGGCGGCGCCTTTCCCGCCGGCGCAGTGCTGGGGGCCGGCGGCATTCTACTGCTGCTGGTAGAGCGTATCGGCTGGATGCAGCAGCCCCGCTTCAAGCCCCTGCTGCGCCTGCTGCTGGTCGCCGGATTGGCGCTGTTCCTCGCCGTCGGGCTGGGCGGCCTGCTGCTGACCGGGACCTTTCTGGCGATTCCCCAGGCACTGGCCAAGCCGGCGATCCTGGCGGTGGAAGTCGCCACGGCGCTCTCGATTGCGCTGATGCTGATGGCCCTCTACCTGTACGGGGAGCCCGGCCGATGAGTCTCTTCTACGCTGTCGTGTCTGCCCTGCTGTGCGGCATGGCCCTCATCGGCCTGTTTCGCACTGACGACCTGGTGCGCCGTATCGTGGCACTCAACGTGCTGGCCAGCGCCACCTTTCTGCTGCTGGTCACCCTCGCTCGCACCGATGCGGGGATCGATCCGGTTCCCCACGTGATGGTACTGACGGGCATCGTGGTGGCCGTGAGCACGACGGCCGCCGCACTGGGCTTGACGATCCGTGCCCACGAACGTCGTCATGAGGAGTCGCAATGACGGCATCGGGGCTGGCCGCCTGGACGCTCCCAGCGATGATCTTCCTGCCACTCGGTCTCTCGATAGCGGCATTTCTCGGCGCCCTCTCCCCCGGGCGTCAGGTGGCGCTGGGGCTGCCTGTCCTCCTGATGAGCCTCGCACTCTCCCTGCCGGCGACGCTGGGCGGGGAGTCGATCGGCATCGCCCTGGGCAACTGGCCGCCACCGCTGGGCATCGCCTGGCATCTCGATTTCCCCGCTCTCACGATGCTGATCATGACGGCCGTCGTGGCAGGCGCTGCCAGCCTGGCCCTGCTGCTGGACCCGTCGACATCCGCCGACCGCCATCTGTGGCCGCTGTGGTGGATGATGTGGGCAGGCCTCAACGCCCTGCTGCTGTCCCAGGATCTGTTCAATCTCTACGTGACGCTGGAGCTCGTCACCCTGGCCGGCGTCGGCCTGGTGGCCCGCTCCCCGCACGACCGCTTCGGCGAGGCGGCCCTTCGCTATCTGATGGCCTCGCTGCTGGCCTCCTTGCTGTACCTGCTGGGAACGGCACTGATCTACGGCCAGACCGGCCGGCTCGACCTCGGCCTGCTGGTCGACTCCCTGGAGGATGGTGCCACCATGCGCCTGGCGGCCGCCCTGCTCACCCTGGGGCTGCTGATCAAGGCCGCCGTGGTGCCGCTGCACACCTGGCTACCGGCCGCCCACTCCAAGGCCCAGGCGCCGGTCAGCGCCATACTGTCGGCGGTGGTGGTAGGGGTGACCCTGTTCGTACTCTGGCGCCTGTGGCTGGCCCCTCTGGCACAGCTCCACAGCGCTCAGCTCGATTGGCTGGTTGTGATCGGAATGGTGGCACTGGGCTGGGGCGGTGTTCAGGCCGCGCTGCAGACCCGACTCAAGCTCCTGATCGCCTGGTCCACGCTCTGCCACAGCGGCTACGCGCTACTGCTGCTCGGGCTCGATGCCGACATCAGCTGGTTCACCCCGAATGAACCGCATGCCCCTGCCTTTCCGGGCGGCCTGCAGCTGCTGCTCGCCCACGGGTTGGCCAAGGGCGCGCTGTTCCTCGCCGCCGGTGCCATCGTCGTCGCCCACGGCCACGATCGCCTCAGCCGGCTGGCCGGGGATGCCGGTCGCCTGCCGCTGGCCTGGCTGGCCATGGCACTGGCCGGCCTCAGCCTGCTGGGCATTCCCCCGACCGGCGGGTTCTTCGGCAAGTGGTGGCTGCTGCAAGGGGCGCTGGCGCAAGACCATTACCTCATTGCCACGGTCATGCTGCTCGGCACCTTCTTCACCGCTGCCTGCCTGTGGCGTCTGTTCGACCTGGGCCTGCGCCCCGAACCGCGCCGGGCAGCCGTTATCGCCTCACGCCCCACTCACGGCGACATCACCCGACGCCTCTCCTGGCTGGCACTGGGGCTTGCCGGACTGGCCTGGGGCCTGGGCCCCTTCATGGCGCTGTCTGCGCAGCTTCCCATGGAGTTCACTATCAGCCTCGCCCTGGATGCCACCGGGCTGGCCTTCCTGCTGCCGGCGCTGTGCATCTGGCCGCTGGTGCTGTGGGCCACCTACAGCTGGCGGAACACCTTCCCTGCCGCCAGCAGCCTTCTCGTCATGCTGGCGGCGGCAGCGGCGATCCATCTGGTCGCCCTGCTCGCCGCGGACCTGCTGACCTTCTACACCGGCGCCGCGCTGCTCAGCCTGCTGGGCTGGGCCATGGTGCAGCACGACGGGCATCAGTCATCGCGCCTGGCCGGCTTGGGCTATCTGGTCATGCTGCTGCTGGCCGAAGTGGCGATGCTGGCGGGCCTCGCGCTCATCGCCAACGCCACCGGCGACCTGCGCTTCGCCAGTCTGACTCACCACGAGCTGCCACCTCTGGCCCTGGGCTACATGGCGTTTGGACTGGCCATCAAGGCCGGTGTCATCGGCGTGCATGCCTGGCTGCCGCTGGCCCATCCGGTCGCCCCGCCCATGGCTAGCGCCATCCTCTCGGGGCTGATGATCAAGCTCGGCCTGCTGGGTGCCCTGCGCCTGCTCCCGCTCAGCGATGTCACCGTGGCCTGGGGCCCCGTCATGGTAATGGTGGGGCTGTTCGCTGCCGTCTATGCGGCACTGCGAGGCATCGTTCACGATCACGCCAAGGTCGTGCTGGCCTGGTCGAGCGTAAGTCAGATGGGGCTGCTCACCGCTCTGCTGGGCCTGGTGCTGTATAGCGGCTCACCGGCCACCGCCATGACGGCCCTGCTACTGCTGGCGGCAACGCACTCCCTGGCCAAGGCCAGCCTGTTTCTGGGGGCGGGCATGGCCAACCGGATGCACGGCAGGGAGCACCGCTGGGTACTGCTCGGCATGCTGCTGCCGGCCCTGGCGTTGGCAGGCGTGCCGCCCACGGGCGGCGTGCTGGTGAAGGCCACCATGGAGAGCGCTCTGACGGAAGCCGACGGGGCCGGCTGGCTGCTCTCCCTCTCGGGCATCGCCACCGGCCTGTTGATGCTGCGCCTGCTGTGGCTGCTGTGGCGCTCGCCGCCCGGCCGGCAGACGCTGCACATACCCGGCGGGCTGTGGCTCGGCTGGGCCACGCTGGCAGCCCTGCCGGTGCTGGTGGCCTGGGGCTGGCAATGGTACGCCCCGCTTGTCGCAGCACCGCTCGCGACTCTGCGCTCCGGCCTGCTGGAGCCAACTCTCGCCCTTGGGCTGGCGGCCATGGTGGTTCTGCTCAAACCTCGGCTGCCGCAGTTGGGGCAGGCACGCCTTGCATGGCGCCAGGCGCTGGAACGGCGGGGAGAGCGAGGTTTTCGACGGCTGGCCTGGACCCTCAAGCGGAGCGAAAGCAGGCTTCAACCCTGGCCTGCCTTCGGCATCGCACTGGGGTTCGTGTCGCTGGGCATGGGCATGGCAGCGCTGCTACCCGGCTGAAGGCCAGCAGCGTCGGCTCATGAGCGCCGCTTGGTGCGGGCGGTAGCCTCGGCGGTGGTGGGGTCTTCGGGCCAGGGATGCTTGGGGTAACGACCGCGCATCTCGCGGCGCACCTCGGGGTAGCCGTTGGCCCAGAAGCTGGCGAGATCCGCGGTGACCTGCAGCGGGCGCCGCGCCGGCGAGAGCAGGTGCAACAGCACCGCCACCCGCCCTTCGGCGATTCGCGGCGACGCCTGCCAGCCGAAGGTTTCCTGCAGCTTCACCGCCAGCACCGGCGCCCGGCCCTCCAGGCACGGCGTATAGTCGAGGCGAATCTGTGAACCGCTGGGCACTTCGAGACGCTCCGGCGCCAGCGCATCGAGGCGGCTGCGCAGCGACCAGTCGAGGCTATCGAGCAGAAAGCGACCCAGCGGCAGCCGCGCCACCGCGTCGAGGCTTCTGACCCCGTCGAGGTGCGGCCCCAGCCAGGCTTCGAGATCGTCGAGCAGTGCCGGCAAGGACCAGTCGGGCCAAGTGTCCTGATCACAGTCTTGATCACCCCGAGAGCCCAACGCCTTGCGCAGCAGCGCTACCCTGCCGCGCAGCTGCTCGGCGCTGTCGTCGAAGGGCAGCTCGCCGCGCCGGCGCAGGGCATCGAGCACTCGCGATAT
>NZ_BAEU01000123.1:0-10667 GCF_000246875.1 Halomonas sp. KM-1 | reverse complement strand
ATATCGCGAGTGGCCCACGGCCACCTGCCGCTGGTGCTGGGCGGCGGCCACGAGGTGGCCTTCGGCAGCTGGTCGGGCCTGGCACGCCACTTCGAGGCCCAGGGCGAGGCCCGCCCGCGGATCGGCATCATCAACCTCGATGCCCACTTCGACTTGCGCGACCCGAGGCACGTGCGCTCCTCCGGCACGCCCTTCGCCCAGATCGCAGCCGAGTGCCACGCCCGCAACTGGCCGTTCCGCTACGCCTGCCTGGGCGTGAGCCGGGCCAGCAATACCCGCGCCCTGTTCACCCGGGCCAGGGAACTGAACGTGCTGGTACGTGAAGACCACGAGATCGATGCCCTGCGCCTCGAAGCCATCGTGCGCGAACTAGGGCGCTTCATGGCCCGCTGCGACCACCTCTACCTCAGCATCGACCTGGACGTGCTGCCGGCCGCCGAGGCACCGGGAGTCAGCGCCCCCGCCGCCCGCGGCGTGCCCCTTGCGCTGATCGAACCGTTGCTGGAGGCCGTACGCGACACCGGCAAGCTGCGCCTGATCGACGTCGCCGAGCTCAACCCCAGCTTCGATATCGACGGCCGCACCGCCAAGGCCGCGGCACGCCTGATCCACCGGCTGACGCTGGATACCTGAACCGACACACAACGATTTGCAACACCAGAGAGAACACGACGATGAACAGCCATACCACTCCTGCCGATCCCCGCCACGACGTCAGCCGCCGTATCGCTGCGCCCACCGGCTCCGAACTCAGCTGCAAGAGCTGGCTCACCGAAGCCCCGCTGCGCATGCTGATGAACAACCTTCACCCCGACGTGGCCGAGCGCCCCGAAGACCTGGTGGTCTACGGCGGCATCGGTCGCGCCGCCCGCGACTGGCAGTGCTTCGATACCATCGTCGCGACACTCAAGCGCCTGGAAGACAACCAGACCCTGCTGATTCAGTCAGGCAAGCCGGTGGGCGTGTTCGAGACTCACAAGGACGCCCCGCGGGTGCTGCTGGCCAACTCCAACCTGGTGCCGGCCTGGGCCAACTGGGAGCACTTCAACGAGCTCGACCGCAAGGGCCTGATGATGTACGGCCAGATGACCGCCGGCTCGTGGATCTACATCGGCTCACAGGGCATCGTCCAGGGCACCTATGAAACCTTCGTCGAGGCCGGGCGCCAGCACTACGGCGGCGACCTCACCGGCCGCTGGATCCTTACCGCCGGGCTCGGCGGCATGGGTGGCGCCCAGCCGCTGGCGGCAAGCCTGGCCGGCGCCAGCTCGCTGAACATCGAATGCCAGCAGTCGCGCATCGACTTCCGTCTGCGCACCCGCTACCTGGACGAGCAGGCCGACGACCTCGACGACGCCCTGGCCCGTCTCGAGCGCTACACCGCCGAGGGCAAGGCGGTCTCAATCGGCCTGTGTGCCAACGCCGCCGACGTGCTGCCGGAACTGGTCAAGCGCGGCGTACGGCCGGACATGGTCACCGACCAGACCAGCGCCCACGACCCGCTGCACGGCTACCTGCCGTCGGGCTGGAGTTGGGACGAGTACGTGGCCCGCGGCAAGAGCGAAGCCGAAGCGGTGGTCAAGGCCGCCAAGCAGTCCATGGCGGTGCACGTGCAGGCCATGCTCGACTTCCAGCAGATGGGCGTGCCCACCTTCGACTATGGCAACAACATTCGCCAGATGGCCAAGGAAGAGGGAGTGGCCAACGCCTTCGACTTCCCCGGCTTCGTGCCAGCCTACATCCGTCCGCTGTTCTGCCAGGGCATCGGCCCGTTCCGCTGGGCCGCACTCTCCGGCGACCCGGAAGACATCTACAAGACCGACCAGAAGGTCAAGGAGCTGATCCCCGACGATCCGCACCTGCACCGCTGGCTCGACATGGCCCGCGAGCGCATCAGCTTCCAGGGGCTGCCGGCGCGCATCTGCTGGGTCGGCCTCAAGGATCGCGCCCGCCTCGGCCAGGCCTTCAACGAGATGGTCAAGAACGGCGAGCTCAAGGCTCCTGTGGTCATCGGTCGCGACCACCTCGACTCCGGCTCGGTGGCCAGCCCCAACCGCGAGACCGAAGCCATGATGGACGGCTCCGATGCCGTCTCCGACTGGCCGCTGCTCAACGCCCTGCTCAACACCGCCGGCGGTGCCACCTGGGTTTCGCTGCACCATGGCGGCGGCGTGGGCATGGGCTTCTCCCAGCACGCCGGGGTGGTGATCGTCGCCGACGGCACGGACGACGCCCACGCCCGCCTCGGCCGGGTGCTGCGCAACGACCCGGGCACCGGGGTGATGCGCCACGCCGATGCCGGGTACGATATCGCCAAGCAGTGCGCCCGGGAAAATGGGTTGGATCTGCCGATGCTCGATAAATAAGAGCGCCTCAACGTTCGGCGCGATGAGCGCCGGGAACAAGCCGAAGCGAGGGTTTTTTGCCATGGATGGCAAAAATAGCGCCCAGGGATGGGTTCACAGCGCCCTCGCGCAGACTTGTTGCCGGCACAGCTCATCGCTTCAGCTGCCAACGCATTTTCAGGAGAGAGATTCCATGACCCATCTCGACATTCGACCCGGCAAGATGACCCTGGCGCAGGCGCGCCAGGTGTTCGAGGCGCCGCTGCGCGTGACGCTGCCCGACAGCGCCGACGCCGCCATTCAGCGCGCCGTCGATTGCGTCAATCGCGTCGTCGCCGAGGACCGCACCGTCTACGGCATCAACACCGGCTTCGGCCTGCTGGCCCAGACCCGCATCGACCACGACAACCTGGAAGAGCTGCAGCGCTCGCTGGTGCTGTCCCATGCCACCGGCGTGGGCGAGCCCATGGAAGACGCCCTGGTGCGCCTGATCATGGTGCTCAAGGTCAACAGCCTGGCCCGCGGCTTCTCCGGTATCCGCCGCGAAGTGCTCGACGCCCTGCTCGCCCTGGTCAACGCCGAAGTCTACCCGCACATCCCGCTCAAGGGCTCCGTCGGCGCCTCCGGCGACCTGGCACCGCTGGCCCACATGAGCGTGGTGCTGCTCGGCGAAGGCAAGGCACGCCATCGCGGCGAATGGATCCCGGCCCGTCAGGCTCTCGAGATCGCCGGACTCCAGCCGCTGCGGCTCGCCCCCAAGGAGGGCCTGGCGCTGCTCAACGGCACCCAGGTCTCCACCGCCTACGCTTTGAAAGGGCTGTTCGAGGCCGAAGACCTGTTCGCCGCCGCCACGGTGTGCGGCGCGCTGACGGTGGAAGCCACGCTCAGCTCACGCTCGCCCTTCGATGCCCGCATCCACGACGCCCGCGGCCAGCGCGGCCAGATCGACGCCGCTGCGGCCTATCGTCACCTGCTCGGTGAGCGCAGCGAGATCAGCGACTCCCACGCCCACTGCGACAAGGTGCAGGACCCCTACTCGCTGCGCTGCCAGCCCCAGGTGATGGGCGCCGTACTGACCCAGATCCGCCAGGCCGCCGAGGTGCTGGCCGTGGAGGTCAACGCGGTATCGGACAACCCGCTGGTATTCAGCGGCGAGGGCGACATCCTCTCCGGCGGCAACTTCCACGCCGAGCCGGTGGCCATGGCCGCCGACAATCTGGCCCTGGCCCTGGCCGAGATCGGCTCGCTCACCGAGCGTCGCGTCTCGCTGATGATGGACACCCACATGTCGCAGCTGCCGCCGTTCCTGGTGGAGAACGGCGGGGTCAACTCCGGCTTCATGATCGCCCAGGTCACCGCCGCAGCGCTGGCCAGCGAGAACAAGGCCCTGGCCCATCCGCACAGCGTCGACAGCCTGCCCACCTCGGCCAACCAGGAGGACCACGTCTCCATGGCGCCGGCCGCTGGCAAGCGGCTGTGGGAGATGGCCGACAACGTGCGCGGCATCCTGGCCATCGAATGGCTGGCGGCCTGCCAAGGGCTCGATTTCCGCCAAGGACTGACCACCACCGAAAGATTGGAGCAGGCCAGGAAGGCACTGCGCGGCCAGGTCGACTACTACGACCGCGACCGCTTCTTTGGCCCCGACATCGAGAGCGCCACCCGCCTGCTCACCTCACGGGTGCTCAACGAGCTGGTGCCGGTGGAACTGCTGCCCAGCCACTGACCCGCCCTGTACGTTGAGGTAAGATATGCTACCCCGGCCCACCAGGCCGGGGTTTTCTTTCGCCCATCCGTTTCGCTTCGGTCCGATCCTCCAGCTCGAGAGCCGTCATGAATGCCATCGTTCTGGCCATCCTGGTCATGGTTACCCTCAGTCTCGCCCGCGTCTCCGTCGTCTTCGCCCTGATCGCCGCCAGCCTGGTCGGTGGGCTGGTCGCCGGCATGCCCATCGGCGCCATCATGGACGCCTTCAACCAGGGGCTCGGCAACGGCGCCACCATTGCGCTCTCCTACGCCGTGCTGGGCGCCTTCGCCGTGGCCCTGTCGCGTTCGGGCGTTACCGAGCTGCTCGCCGAGCGAGCGATTCGCGGCCTGCACCTGGACGACCAGCCGTCGAGCCGCCGCTGGGTCGCCTTCACCCTGATCGGCGCCCTGCTCGCCGCGGCGGTGAGCTCACAGAACCTGATCCCGGTGCACATCGCCTTCATTCCGGTGCTGGTGCCGCCGCTGCTCAAGCTGATGAATCACCTGCGCCTGGATCGCCGGGTGGCGGCCTGCGTCATCACATTCGGCATCACCGCGCCCTACATGCTGCTGCCGGTAGGCTTCGGCGCGATCTTCCTCAACGACATCCTGCTGGCCAATCTCAACGAGAGCGGCGCCGAGCTGGGCCTGGAGGTGACGCGCGGCATGGTGCCCATGGCCATGCTGATGCCCATCGGCGGCATGGCGCTGGGGCTCGCTGTCGCCGTGCTGTTCAGCTATCGCCGGCCGCGCCACTACGAGGATCGCGACCTGGCTCACGGCGACGAGACACCCGCCGAGGCGGCCAAACACCTGGCGCCCTGGCAGATGGCAGTGCTCGGCGCCGCGCTGGTGGGCACCGTGACGATCCAACTGCTCTCGGGTTCGATGGTGCTGGGCGGGCTGTTCGGCTTCGCCCTGCTCTCGGTCAGCGGCGTGTTCCGTTGGCACGAACAGGACGACATCTTCACCGAAGGCATGCGCATGATGGCGCTGGTGGGCTTCATCATGATCAGCGCGGCGGGCTTCGCCGGGGTAATGCAGGCCACCGGCGAGGTACCCGCTCTGGTGGAGGGCTCGACGGAGCTGATCGGTGACAACAAGGGCCTGGCGGCGCTGATCATGCTGCTGGTCGGCCTGTTCATCACCATGGGCATCGGCTCGTCATTCTCCACCGTGCCGATCATCGCCTCGCTCTACGTACCGCTGGCATTGAGCTTCGGCTTCTCACCCATGGCCACCGTCGCCCTGGTGGGTACCGCCGCGGCACTCGGCGATGCCGGCTCGCCGGCCTCCGACTCGACCCTGGGCCCCACCGCTGGGCTCAACGCCGACGGCCAGCACGACCATATCTGGGACACCGTGGTGCCGACCTTCCTGCACTACAACCTGCCGCTGATCGCCTTCGGCTGGCTGGCCGCCATGATGCTGTGAGGGTGCTGCGAGGGCGCTTTGAGAGAGCTCTTGTGGAAGATCAGCCCAGGCCGCAGCAGCTCTTGAACTTGCGCCCGCTGCCGCAGGGGCAAGGGTCATTGCGGCCGGGCTTGAGGCGCTCCATGGTGGGCTCGCCGTCGACATAGAACCAGCGACCCGCCTCGCGCACGAAGCGCGAGTTCTCCGCCAGCACGCCCCAGCGCCTGCCTTCGCGAAAGGTGGCGCGAAAATGCACGTGGCCACGCTCGCCCGCCGAGCCGTGATCGAGCACCTCGAGACGTATCCAGTTGGTGGCATCGTCCAGGTTCAGGTCCGCCGGGCGAGTGCTGGCGTGCCAGGTCGCCAGCAGGTAATCGTCGAGCCCCAGGGCAAAGGCACTGTAGCGGGAGCGCATCAGCGCCTCGGGGGTCGGCGCCGCCTCGCCGGTATGAAAGCGGCCGCAGCAGGCATCCAGCGGCAGTCCGCTGCCGCAGGGGCAGCGTGAGATCGTCGAAGTCATCGGTTCTCCGTTCCGTTGAGCCGCCATTCTAGCGCAGCCAGCGCTGCCGTTGCCGAGCCCCCTCGGATACCCACCGAAACAGAGCGACGGTTTCGCTCACAGCCTGCTGTCCTACACTGGAGGCAGCCTGTGCTCTCTGTCGCCGCTGCGTTGCAGCGGGCCGAACGGCGACTTCGGCAAACTAGCCAATAACACCCCGACAAGGAGTTGGGGCACGTAACTTGCGCTGGGTCACGGCACAGCGATAGCGCGTATGTTACATCTGAGCTTAGGAAACACTGCACAAATGCCTGCGCGAGCGAAATCACTGCGTTGCGCGGTGCTCGGAATCCTCACCTATACCCCATAGGCTCCGGTTCCTGTGCTCCGTGCGCCTTGTGCTTCATCTCGCTCGTCGATTTGTTCAGCGCTTCCCTTATTCACACCGCTTTCGGAGATATGGAAATGCCCGAACGCCAAGACGACTCCCGCACCGCCTGGCATGCCCTGCCCCCCGATGAAGCCCTGGAGAAGGTCGACGGCAACCGTGATGGCCTGAGCGATGACGAAGCCAAGTCGCGCCTCGACCACTACGGCCCCAACCAGCTCAAGCAGGAGGAGGGGCGGCCCTGGTGGCGGCGCCTGCTCGAACAGTTCAACAACATCCTGATGATCATACTGCTGGTGGCGGCGGTGGCGAGCCTGGCCCTCGGCCACATGCTGGACGCCGCGGCCATCGTCGGGGTGGTGATCATCATCGCGCTGATCGGCTTCATTCAGGAGGGCAAGGCCGAACAGGCCCTGGAAAGCATACGCAACATGCTCTCGCCACAGGCGTCGGTGCTGCGCGGTGGCAAGCGCAAGACCATCGACGCCGAGGAGCTGGTGCCCGGCGACATCGTCATGCTGGAGAGCGGCGATCGCGTGCCCGCCGATCTGCGCCTGCTCGAGGCCAAGCGCCTGCGCACCGAGGAGGCTGCCCTCACCGGTGAGTCCACCCCGGTGGACAAGCAGACCGACGCCGTCGAGGAGGACGCCGAGCTGGGCGACCGCAGCGCCATGATCTATGCCAGCACCATCGTGGTTCAGGGCACCGCTCAGGGCGTGGTGGTGGAAACCGGCACCCGCACCGAGATCGGGCGTATCTCGGAGATGCTGCGCGGGGTCGAGCAGCTCAAGACGCCGCTACTGCAGCAACTCGACCGCGCCGGCCGCGTACTGGCGATCTTCATCCTGGGCGCCGCCGCCCTCACCGCCGCCATCGGCGTGGTCCTCCACGGCGAGCCCATCAGCGCCATGTTCATGGCGGCGGTGGGCCTGGCCGTGGCCGCCATTCCCGAGGGTCTACCGGCCATCGTCACCATTACCCTGGCGCTGGGCGTGCAGGTCATGGCCAAGCGCAACGCCATCATCCGCCGTCTGCCGGCGGTCGAGACCTTGGGCTCGATCTCCACCATCTTCTCCGACAAGACCGGCACCCTGACCCGCAACGAGATGACCGCCCAGGCGATCTGGCTCCCCGAGGGCGAGTTCCGCCTTTCGGGCATCGGCTTCGCCCCGGAAGGCAAGCTGCACGCCGCCCCCTCAGAGAAGGAGAGCGACGAGTACGGCGAGGAGATCTCGCTGGACGACTACCCGGCGCTGGCGCACTTCCTCAAGGTCGGCGTGCTGTGCAACGATTCCGAACTCGCCGAAGAGGACGAGCGCTGGACGATCCACGGCGACCCCACCGAGGGTGCCCTGGTGGTGGCCGGCGCCAAGGGCGGCTTCGACACCGGCGAACTGCGCGACGAGCACCCACGCCAGGATGCCATCCCCTTCGAGTCCGAGCGCAAGTACATGGCCACCCTCAACGAGCTGGAGGGCAAGCGCCTGCTGGTCAAGGGCGCCCCGGACCGACTGTTGGAGATGTGCCACAAGGTACGTGGCGCCGACGGCGACAGCGAGCTGGATCAGCAGGAGTGGGAAGAGCGAATCCACGACCTCTCCTCCCGCGGCCTGCGTGTGCTGGCCCTGGCGGAAAAGGAGGCCGACGACATCTCCGGCGAACTCAGTGACGAGGACGCCGAGCAGGGCCTGGTGTTGCTGGGCCTGGTCGGGCTGCTCGACCCGCCGCGGGAGGCCGCCATCGAGGCCGTCAAGCAGTGCCTCGAGGCGGGCATCCGTCCGGTGATGGTCACCGGTGACCACGGCGTGACCGCCAAGGCCATCGCCGAACAGCTCGGCTTCGCCCACACCGACCGCGCCCTGACCGGACGCGAGATCGAGGAGATGTCCGACGAGCAGCTCGAGGAGTGCATTCTCGAGATCGACGTCTTCGCCCGCGCGGCGCCGGAGCACAAGCTGCGTCTGGTTAAGGCGATGCAGGCCAAAGGTGGAATCTGTGCCATGACCGGCGACGGGGTCAACGACGGGCCCGCCCTCAAGCGGGCCGACGTCGGAGTCGCCATGGGCATTCAGGGTACCGAGGCAGCCAAGGAGGCCGCCGAGATGGTGCTGGCCGACGACAACTTCGCCACCATCGTCGGCGCCATCGAGGAGGGGCGCAAGGTCTACGACAACATCCGCAAGACCGTGACCTTCATTCTGCCCACCAACGGCGGTCAGGGCCTGGCCATCATGCTGGCCGTGCTGGCCGGCACCCTGCTGCCGGTCACCCCGCTGCAGGCGCTCTGGGTCAACATGGTGGTGGCGGTCACCCTGGGCCTGGCACTGGCCTTCGAGAAGGCCGAAGAGGACATCATGCAGCGCGAGCCCCGCGATCCATCCGCGGCCCTGCTCGACCTCTTCCTGCTGTGGCGGGTGGTGTTCGTCTCGATTCTGCTGCTGATCGGCGTATTCGGCATGTTCAGCTGGATCCTGCAGGTCCAGGGCGGCAGCGAGGAGCTGGCGCGCTCCGGCGCCGTCAACATGCTGGTCATGAGCAGTGCGGCCTACCTGATCAACAGCCGCTTTCTGGTCAACAGCACACTCTCTCTGCACGGCATCTTCGGCAGCCGCCCGGTATGGATCGCCATCGGCCTGGTGGTACTGCTGCAGTTGGGTTGGACCTACATCCCCTTCATGCAGACGGTATTCGGCAGCGCCGCGCTGTCACCGATTCACTGGCTGGTGATCCTGGCCGGCAGCGTGGTGCTGTACCTGGTCGTGGAGCTGGAGAAGTTCATCCTGCGCAAGCGTGAGGGATCGGATGCCACCCACTCGGGCCGACATGACGAGGCGACGACTTCTGCCAACTAGGTTCGGCGACTGGCGCGGCTGGGCCGGTCGTCTGGCCCTGCTCGCCTTGCTGTGGTGGATGCTCGGCGGCGGCGAAGCGGAGAGCTGGCGCTGGGGAGTGCCGGCCATCATCATCACCGCCCTGGTGATGCCGATTCCCGATCTGCCGCTGCGGCCAGTGGCCTGGTTGCGCCTGCTGCCGCTGGCCCTGTGGCTCGGCCTGCGCGGCGGTATCGAGGTGGCCTGGCTCGCCTGTCGTCCGCGCATGCAGCTCGACACACGAGTCATCGAGCATCGTTGGCAGCGGCTGGACGACGCCTCCGGCCGCTTGTTCATGGCGACCTTGATCAATCTGCTGCCCGGCACCCTCACCGTTCGTATCGACAGCGACCATCTCCAGGTGCACGTGCTGCACTATCGGGACGGTATCGCCGACAGGCTGCAACGCCTGGAGGGGCAAATCGATGCGCTTTTCGGTGGCCGCCATCTTCGCAACGAGGGCTCCCCATGACGCCGATCTATCTGTTCGCCGCCGTCCTGCTGCTGGCCAATGCCGGTGTCGCTGCCTGGCGCATCTGGCAAGGGCCGACCAGCGCCGACCGCATGGTGGCCGCAGAGCTGATGACGACTACCACCGTGGCAGTGCTGCTGATACTGAGCCCGCTGGTCGAGCAGCCGGCCCTCGTCGACATTGCGCTGCTGTTCGCCCTGCTTGCCGCAGTGGCCATGGCCAATTTCGTCACCCGCACCTGGACGCTGCTGAGAGAGGACGGTCAGGCACGCGAGGAGGCCAGGCATGACTGAGTGGCTCGAAGTGGTCAGCCATTTGCTGGTGGTCGCCGGCGCGCTGTTCTTCGTCACGGGCAGCCTGGGCTTCATCCGCTTTCCTGATGTCTTCACCCGACTGCACGCCATGACCAAGGCCGATAACCTGGGGCTCGGGCTGCTCTGTTCCGGCCTGGCGCTGCAGGCCGACGGCCTGGCCGAGGCGGCCAAGATCATGCTGATATGGCTACTGGTGCTGCTGGCTTCGGGCATCGGCGCCACGCTGGTGGCATCGACGGCAGCTGCCTGCGGCATTCGTCCCTGGCAGAACCGCACAGGCGCAAGCCGGGAGGCACGCCAGGAGCCGCAGGAATGACGGCGCTGACCCTGGGCTTCGATCTGCTGCTCGCCGCCGGCCTGATCTGGCTCGGCTGGCAGGCACTGTTTCTGACCCGCCGCTTTGCCGCCGTGGTCCACTTGATGGCCTTCAACCTGCTCATGGCGCTGGTCTGGGTACGCCTCGAGGCGCCGGACATCGCCCTGGCGGAGGCCGCCATCGGCGCTGGGGTGACCGGCGCACTGCTGCTCACGGCGCTAGGCCGCCTGCCCAGCACGGCCGCTGTCGGCTCCCATCCGCAGCGCTGGCACCGCTACTGGCGCTATCCGGCCGTCTTCGCCGC